>JAITQV010000560.1 GCA_031288765.1 Planctomycetaceae bacterium | reverse complement strand
AGTCTTCTGGAAAACCTCCTGAGTCTTTCGGGAACATCCCCGAATTTTTAAAAAACACCGGTTGATTCTAAGGATTGTCCCCCCAACCCCAAAAATCCCCCAAATTCCCCCTCCCCCCAATCTCCGTCAAATAAAAAGTTGCCGGACTTCCGGTTGCCGTAACCTTGCAATCATTTGCTCAGAAAGACGGGCTTTTCCATTGGAAAAAACGCGAAACGCCGGAACGTTGCCCGCCGGATTGCGGCAGCGGTTGAGGAGTTTCAGCGGTCTCTTCGCCTTGAATTTGCATAATCGCCTTCTGTATCTCCGGCAACGCAACCCGTGTAACCGTCGGATCGGAAATCGAACCGTGTACCTTTAACTGGACTATCTGATCCCCAGCCCCGCCAAGTATCTCACTAATCACCGGAATCTGCGACCGGCGATTGCCAAGCCTCGTTTTCATTGTCAAATCAATATGCCGGTTGTCCAGCCGCATCACTCCCTCCCCTTGAAGCAAAAACGCCCCGCCCTCAAAAATAATCGGGTTGAGAACAACCTGAGACCCCATAATCTGAAAATCAACATCCGCCGAACTAAACACTCCGGCATTCGGGTCAGTCTCCCGAATACTTAACTCCCGCAATAACCGAATCATTCCGGGCGCTTCATAAATATTGGCGTTCCGCAGTTGAATTTTCCCCGTTCCGCCCAGCAATTCCAGTTTCCGCCCATGACCATGCAAATGAACGTCCGTACAATTCAACGTCCCCGTAATCTTTTGCGCACTCGGTTCAAGCTCCCTCGCAATTCCGGCAAGATCCGCCCCAATCAACGCCGTATTGATCCCGTAGGAAAACCCGTTGTTCGCCAAAACAACCAACCCTTCCCCGTACAAAACCCCGTCAAAAAACCGTCCGGTAAGCGGTTTTGCCGGTTGTTCCGCCGAAAACCAGGATAACTTCCGAAATTCCTGAAGTATTGAAATGTCCGGCGGCAACGGAAGTGTTTTACCCGCCTGACGACCAAGATAAATTTGTTTGGCGGATCCCTGACCGCCGGAACCCGCATGTGTTGTCCCGTCAAAGAAAAAAGGACCGCGTAAATCGGTCGCCTGAAATCCGCGAACCGTTACCGAGTCAAGATTCAACTCGCCCGCCAATTGGAAAATATCCTCCGCCGAATAACCGGCTAACCGGATTTCCCCAAAAATGTTTTCCACCGGAACTCCCAACCCCACACTGTTTTGATGCAAAATCACCCCAAGATTCCATACCGTTAAAAGCGGCGAGGAAACTCCCTGCTTCAAAAATTCAACCGAACCGTTTAAGTTGAAAGGTTTGCCGATCCGAAGATTCTCAACAATTTCCCGCAGGTTCGCCGGCAACGCATCCAGAAGTTCACGGTTGGGCGGCAATTGGTTGACGGTCAGCGGCGCAAGCCGGAATAGACATTGCCCCGTGTTGGAAAACCGGCAGTCAAGACCGGTACGGAGTTGCGTTTCCTGATTGTTGCCCGTCAAAAGATTCGAATAAACATGCCCGTCTTCGTAAATAATTTCCCCCCGAACATTGTCAAACCGGTACGGAAACCGCGTCGGACACATCGAAAGACCCGCACACGGCAAGGCTCGAAACCAAAGATTCAAACGATTGTCCTCAGAAAAATAATGGATTTGGGCATTCAGATCGACCTTCCCCTTAACCCGCAACCCCGTAAGCAATTCCCGTTGGTCGGCGTTGAGCAACGCCTCCGAAAGCTGCTCATCAACCGGAAGCTCTTCGGCTTCAAGAATAATCAGAAGCTCCGTAGTCTTCGCCGCCGGAAAACCGCCCAAGGAATCCCGCCCTAAAACCGGCTTCAAATAACCGCGGCACCGAACAACCGCAGAACCGTTCGTCCCTATAATATTTTGAAAAGTCCAGATGTTGCCGTTCATCAGGAGCTGACCGTAAATCCTGCCCAAAGAATAAGGAAAACGATCATACTTCACCGAAACATCATTCAGCCCGATTTCAAACAACTTCTCAAGCGGCGCATCGCCCGGCGGAAGAACTATTTTTAATTCCACATCAATTTTGCCCGCCGGATGTAAAGTTTTTACGACCGCCTGCTGCTCTTCCGGCAGAGCGTTTATGAGTTTGGCGTCTATCGGAACACCAACGCCCGTAATCCGAACTTGCCCGGAAGGATCCGCAAAGACATTGCCGTAATCGCCGGAAATCCGTACATCAACCGGTTCGCCCTGCTTCGTAAAAAATTGAAACCCAAGTTTGGCGGTATCGTCAACATGCAATGTTCCCGTAAGCCGTTCCACTTTATAAGGCAATTGCAAAAACGAAAAACTCAAATCCGAAAGATTCAGCAACAAGGATTGAGGCTTCCAACGACCCTCGCGGCAAACAAGCTCCGCATCCAAATCGGTCGTTCCGGCATAGTCAAACCGTGCAAGCAATTTTTCCGTCTGGTCGTTGAGAAACGGCGAAAGGGCTTTTACCAACGCCCCGTCAAAAACCAAACCGTGAAGTTGCGCGGAAAGAATTGCCGAACGCTGTTCCGACAAACCCTCCTGAGAATACGAAACCACCAACCGCGCCGCTTCCGCAATTCCGGTCAACTTTTCAATAATAATACTGTCGTCCGTAATTTTGAATCGGGTGTTGAGTTCCGAAAGTGTCCGGTTGATTTCGTGAAGATCCATCCGCCCTTGCGACAAAATACCGTCCAACGCAAAACGGAACCCCAACACGGTTGACGAATCGGAAACCGCAGAAACCCCAATATCAAGACGTCCCTGAAACGATTCCAGCGATTGCTCAAAGCCGGAACTTTCGGACATCGGTCTTTCCAGCGGTAAATAATCCAGAAATTCCGATGTCCAATCGAATTGCCGGCAACTTGCGGAAATTTCCCACTGCTTTTCCGACGGATCAAAATACCCGTTAAACACCAACTGGCGGAACATTTCGCCGTTTGCATTCCCCGTATATTTCCATGCGGTCGGCGGCGGTGCTTTTTTCTCTATATCGGAAAGCAATATCGGGCGGTTTTCGCTTTCCGGCGGCGTGATAGAAGCGGAAATCCCCGTAATTTTAAGCGGATTCGCCGCGGAAATTGTCGTATCGTCGTAAATCAGTGTTCCGCCGGCAACCTCCACCGGAACAGGTTTAACCGGAGTTTCTTCGCGGGATTGAAAACGTTTCAGTTCTTCGAAAAACCCTTCGCCGGTTCGGGTAACCCGAATAATCGGTTCCCGCAAAACAACCTTTTTGACGCGGACTTCCTTTTTGTAAAGCGACCGGATTGTTACCGGACATTCGAAAAACGCTTCTTTGACTATCAACAAAGGGCGTTGTTTTTGCCCCAACGCCGCCGGAACCGAACATTCCAAATCATGGATAGTGATTCCTTTTTCTTCGTCGAGCCGGACATTGCCGATGTTGACAATGAGATCGGGAAAGCGTTTTTCGAGTTCGTGGAGGACGTAAACTCGGATTTGGGAGTTAACATGATGCAGGGCAATAACTCCCCCAACCGCCGCCAAAACAACAAGCAGCAGTGTTCCCCAACAAAAACACAACCATATTGTTCGTAATACGTTCCTGATAATTGATTATTTCCTGTCGTGTTAATAAAAAAGCGGTAATAAAAATTCACAAACAAGCAACTTGACCGGATTTTATGGAATGGCGAACGGAATAACGGGTGAAATAACAAATATTCGGGCGGTCATTGCCGGCAACCCAAACAATCCCAACAACAATACTGTTATGAGGCATAACATTTCGGCAAAGGTTATTCTTTTTTTCTTTTCTTAGGAATTTATCATGGTGTGATAATACAAAATTGCGGTTAAACAGTCAAGAAAAGAATCCGTATTTTTAGCGAAGAGCGGAGAGCGGAGTGTTGAGAGTGGAGCGTTAAGAGCGGATAGTGAATAGTGTCGGATACGAATTTCTTACCGCAACGCAATAATTCCGCTTGCGAACTATTAACTATCCACTATAAACTATTAACTACAAGGTTGCCTACCTTGTGTCGGGTTGAAGATTCCGATCCGGCGGTTGCGGCGTTGAAAAGTTTCTTTCAATGTACAATTGTTATCGTTCGGAAGTGTTGTTGCTGTGATAGCGGCGGGTTTCGGTAAAATATCTCAGCACACGCATCACCGGATCAAAAACAATAACATCATTGCCCATCGCGGTAATAAAAACCGGTCTTCCCGTTTCCGACGCCGGTAAATGGAACGATGCCAATTGAGGAATATTGGGCGGCTGTCTGTCCAGAACCTCCGGTCCGGCAACAATACAGTCAAGCCGACGACCCGTATCCTTCTGAATTTGTGAATAAAAAACTTTGACCCGCGTAATAAATTTCTCCGCCGTAACAATTCTCCCGTCGGCAAGTGTTGAAATAGAAACGGGGTTGCAGCAACCGCCAAAACCGGCAAGATCGCCCGAAGCATTGCCCCAACTCAAAGACGGCTCCCAATATCCGTCCAAAGTAAATGTCTCAATCCGGTGTTGTCCGGGGTTGGTAACATGAATCAGCCCCGTCTTGCGCGAAACCGCCAAAGTTATGGGAGAAAAATAAACGGAAAAACCGGAAAATGCCTCAACAGATTCCAAACTTGACGGATTGGAAATAGGAATTGCCGGAGTTGTTTTTTTTACCGGCGGTTGACCGAATGTTTTGAGAAGCGTTCCCTTTTCATCAAACCGATAAACAACACGTTGACCGGTATCGGCGGCAAAAACAGAGTTGTCCGTAACCGCAAGACTCCAAACAGCGGATTTTGTGCCGGCGGGAAGCTGCCACGAAAACCGAAGATCGCCGTCCATAGAATAAACGGCAATCCGGTCGGTGTGAGCAATAATTAATTGACCGGCAAAAAGTTGCTCCGAACCGCCAATAGTTATTGCCGTCGGTTTCGCCGGTAAAGGAATGGTTCGAACCGCTTTGGTTTTGACGGAAAATTCGTAAACGGACGGCGGATTTTCATCACCAATATAACATTTATCGCGGGCATCACCGGCAAAACAAAGAGGATTATTCACTTCGCAAAAGAAAACGGAATCTTCCGTATATCCAATCCATTGTGCCGGAACATTGCGGTAATCCGGTTCGGGAATAACCGGAGTGTGCATGAGCAACGATAAATAATAAGCCGCATATATCCCGCAAACTCCCGCAATAACAATAACCAAAAACAAAATTCCAACCGAAAGCAAATAAGGAATCAACTTTTTAGAAGCAACCGGTTCGTCTTGTTGCATGATGTTTTCGGATTCCACATCGTGCCAACGTTCCCGATCAAAAAATTCGGCGGAAGCCGCATCGGTTTGGACAGTTCCGCCGGTTGGGGCAAACCCGCCGGTTTGTTCTATTCCTGTGTTGTCCGGCGGCAAAACGGTTATAGGTATTGTCTTTTCAAGGTGATTGTTTGATTTCATATTTCAGTTCCTTAAAGTCAATGTAATTTTAACATAAAAAAGATAAGCGTCAATGAAAATCAATCGTACTCTAGTTCAGCCCTTTGTTGAACAATGGCACAGTCAGATAGGCAGCGGTGGGTGAAAACTCTTCGCCGAAACGCCGCAATGTAGGAGCGAAAAATTTTTCGCCCCTACCACATCACATATCCGAAGGTCGGCTACGCCGACGCAATCGTTGGGTGAAAACCCCTCGGCGAGCGGTTGCTTACCTCTGGAATTATTTAATCAAGAGGTAGGCAACATTTCGCCGAAGGGTTGCGTCGGTGTTAGCCGACTGGGGAAATTTGTTGGCGGACGGCAATTAAAACAAAAACGTCCCCAATTATCGGCGTTAAATTGATTCTCAACCGGCTAACGCCAATGCGACTCCGTAGGAGATTCCTCTAAATAAAAATAAAAGATAGGAAATCTCTACGAGGTTTTGGGTCTTATGTTGGTTGGACATTTTTTCTATTGACATGCTTGCCCTAACGAGCAATTCCTCTACAAATCACGGAATAGATACCAAATTATTTTTAGAAAAAAACAAGTGAGGTCTTGCAGGAAACAAATG
>JAITQV010000517.1 GCA_031288765.1 Planctomycetaceae bacterium | reverse complement strand
ATGTTAGGAATGATTATTGATCGAATTTTATTTTTACCAATATTGTGTCCCTACGGGACACAGATTATTTTTTACATTATTTTCTACCAACATCTCGTCCCTAACGGGACGAAATATTAGTTGATAGTGAATAGTGGATAGTGAATAGTTCGCAAGCGGATTTAATACGTTGCGGCAAAATGTTACGGTTGCCCCGCAGGGGCAAGATGTGCATAACCGTAGGTGGAGCGAAGCGCAACCTACGGACAACCGCCCAAAAAAAATATAAGCCCCGCATGGGGCGAGATTATGATTGTGTTGATTGATAATCTCGTTCCTGCGGGACTTTGGGGGAGGAGGGGGTATCCGATCCGGCGGTTACGCACATCACACCCCTTGCGGGGTTAAGACCATTTTTTACAACGTTTGATATGTTTGTCCTAACGGGCAATTGCTCAACAATTATACAAAACCAACCTTATTTTCAACCTGATTTTTCCAAACAAAACAACCTTAGTAGCCACAAAGAAAAACAACAAATAACCTTATTCCATGTTCCACCCCAATCATAATACCCCAATGCGTACATATAAATTATACAAAATAAGATAATAATGTTTGTTTTTTGTTGCCGTTACGGCAGAAAGTTCCCCCCAATAATTAGGAGAAAAAAATTATGCAACTTACAAAACGTGAGTTTCTCAAAACATCAGCAGCGATTGGAACATCGCTTGCAGCATCGTCGTTTTTGAACGCCCAAAACCAAGAGCCGGAGAAAAAAACAACTGCCACACCACAACTCAAGAATACTTCTTTTTCTTGGGTTCGCGGTTTCAATTACCAACCCGGTTATGACGCTTCCGGCAGCGGAGGTTATGAAGCCGGAACCGGATGGTCCATTTGGCACGACTTGAAAATCAATATCATCGAACGCGAACTTTCACGCGGAAAAGAACTTTTCCCTGATATGACCGCCGTTCGCCTTTGGCTGCCTTACAATGTTTATTTAATGCAACCGAAAAAATTTCAGGACGATTTTTCCAAGTTTATTGATGTTGTCGGCAAGGTAAAATTGCGGGCAATGATCGTCCTGTTCAACGGATGGCATGGTGTACCGGATTTTGGCGGTTTTTATCTAGGCTCTTTCCAATCGTTGACCAAAGAACAACTCGATAAGACATTCAAATTCGCCGATGATCTTTTGGATCGGCATGGTGAAGATGAACGAATTTACGCTTGGGATCTTTGTAACGAACCGGATTGCGAAGATTCATCAGTTGCTTTGTATTACTCGTGGTTGAAACAATTACATGACCGGATTAAATCACGTAATGAAAAAACCGTTTTGACTATTGGCTGTTGCTCGTTTTTAGGTTCAGTAAAAAAATATGAACCGCTAAGTGATATTTTGGGAGCACATCCGTATTTCTTTCACCGTAAACCGGATAATTATAACCAAAATCCAAAAGATTACGACGATAAAGTTGCCGGTTACAAGAATGATCTTGATAACTATGTGAAATTTGCCAACGATCTCAACAAACCAATTATCGCAACAGAGATTGGTTGGGGTGATTTGATTGATTCAAAACGGATTGATCGGTTACAGGTTGAGCTGTCATCACTCAATGAACGTAAAATCGGCTGGCAAATTCATGCGTTGTGCCATAGCCCTGTTTCGGATTTACATCGCCCCGAATATGGACCGGTACGAGGCGCCGGATATATGGCTTGTATTGAGCCGGACGGCTCGTTGCGGCCGGAACACGAAATCATCCTCAATTTCCTGAAACAATAGTAACAGAATAATTGCGGCTGTTGTTACTTTTTTCCACTTTTTCAATAACAAAGGAGATTAATATGTTATCGAAACGAATCCCAACAATCGTGCTGTTTTTACTTGCATCAACCTTTTTTGCAACAACTAATTTTGCGCAAAAAGTTTCCGATGCGGCACCAAAACGGATTCCGGCAACGGAATTTATTATCTTCCCCTACGATGCTATTCCGTTAGAAATAGATTCCGGAGTTTGGGGAGATCTTGCCGATGCAGACGCGGTAATGAAAGATATTTACGATTGCGGTTTTAACGCAACCGTATTTATTCCCGCCAAACACATCAAATCCGCGCTTCCCTATAATCTTGCCGTGATTCTTCGTGATACACGGGCAAATCCCTATTTTCCGGAAAAAGCCGATGAAACAATTCAAACTATTTTGAACGAAATCACAACGCCGGAAGAACGGAAAGCGATTTATGCCAGCTACGTCAAAGACGAACCTCATTCTTCTTTGTTGCCAAGATTGAGTTTGTGGTCAAAAGCGTTTAAAAAACAGGGCATTTTACCGTACATCAATTTATTTCCCGAATGTACCTCCGCAACAAACTGGGGAGCAAAAGATTATGAGGAATATGTTGATTTGTTTGTCGCACACTGTCAACCGCAATGTTTATCGTATGATAATTATTCCTTGAACGATACAAAATTAAAAGCGGAGTTAAGAGAAGACCAGTTTTACAGTAATTTAGAAATTATCCGAAAAAAATCATTTCAATACAATATTCCGTTTTGGAATGTTATTCTCGGTAATACCATTTTTCATTACGCGGAACCCTCTGAAACAACATTCAGAATTCAGGTTTATTCGACATTGGCTTACGGCGGAAAAGGAATAGGTTATTACACTTACTATACCCGACCCGTCGGTAATTACCATTTGGCGCCGATTGATCAGTTCGGTTATCGCACAAAAACATGGAATGCCATGAGATCCGTTAACCTTCAAATTCACTCGTTGGCTCCGGTTTATTGTCAATTGAAAAGCGTTAATGTCTTTCACGTTCAAAATGTTCCGAAAAACTGTCAAGGGAAAGATTCAACACTTCATCTCAAATCCATCAGCGAGGGTCCATTTCTTGTCGGTGAATTTGTTGATCCCAAAGGAAATCCTTATGTCATGGTTGTTAATAAAAATCTTCAATCGTCCGTCGAATTTAATGTCGCTTTCAAGAAAGAGGGACGAATTGTGTTGATCAGTCCGTACAATAAAGGAAAAATGCCTTTTGAAGGTGAACAATGTTGGCTGGCTCCCGGAGCAGGCGTGCTGCTTACGGTTGAATAAATATTACAGAACAATTTTCCTCCAACCTGATTTTTCCGAACAAAACAACCTCAGTAACCACAAGAAAAAACAACAAATAAAACCTTATTACCTTATTAAAAAATAAAATAATAAGGAAATAAGGTTGATTTTGTGAGGAAATTTGGGCTACTGAGGTTGTTTTAGTTGAAAAAATTAGGTTGAAAATAAATTGCTTGTGAACAAAATTAAA
>JAITQV010000220.1 GCA_031288765.1 Planctomycetaceae bacterium | reverse complement strand
CTTGATGAATGGATTTATTTTTTTAAGCACAACGTCATCAAAGATGAATTTAAAGCGAAGGGGCTTAACAAAGCCCGTGAAATCCTCGACCGTGATAAGCTTATTCCTGAGGAACGGAAAATGTACGATTATATGATGTGGCAACGCAGTAAGGATTTGAGTGATATTGCTTCCTCGAAACTTGAGGGCGAATTGGAAGGAATGAAAAAAGGAAGGGAAGAACGTGAAAGACTCGCAAACGAACTTGAACAAGAACGTATAGAACGGGAAAAACTTGAAAAAGAACATACAGAACTTGCCGGAAAATATGAAAAACTTCTTGCGGAAATTACCCAATTAAAGCAAAATAAATAAAACATAATCCTGATTGTTTCACATATTTCGGAAAGAAATTTAATACCGAACAAAACAGACAGAATGTTAATGTACGCTATCTTTGTTGTTTACGTTTTTTCGTATTAAAAAAACGGTTACGCCGTTTGGATTTACCCGTTTTTAATAAAATATTACAGATATTACTGATGACAGAAAACCAATATGCTGTTGTAATGGCTGCCGGAAAAGGAACCCGAATGAAATCCGAACTTCCTAAGGTTCTTTATCCGGTTTGCGGCAGACCGATGATCGAATATGTTCTTGATGCATTAGAAAAGGCGTGTATCGGAAAAATTATCGTGGTGGTCGGTTACCGCAGTGATCTTGTACGGAAAACGCTGGAATCTCGGACACATCGGCAGCCTCTCGTGTTTGTCGAACAAACAGAACAACTCGGAACCGGTCATGCGGTAATGGTTTGCCGGAATGAGTTACAAAATCACACCGGAGCGACAATGGTTGTTACCGGAGATTGTCCGATGATTCGGGTCGAATCCATTCTCAAACTCTTTGAAGCATACACTTCCGATAACAAACAAAAATTGTTACCGTCCTGTATTTTAGGAACCGCAATAAAAGACAATCCGGTTGGTCTTGGACGGATTATTCGTAATAGTAAGGGCGAATTTATCGGAATTGTTGAGGAGAAAGATGCCGACGCAGAACAGAAATTGATTAAGGAAGTCAATATGAGCTATTATGTTTTTCATACACCGGATTTACTGGAGGCGTTGAACCATTTGAGAACGGATAATGCTCAAAAGGAGTATTATGTTACGGATGTTCCGGCGGTGATGAGATCGCAAGGTCAACATGTAATCGCCTTACCGGTTCTCAAACCCATCGAAAGTCTCGGAATCAATACGGTAGATGAAGCAAAAATCGTAGAAACCGCATTACAAAGTCAATTGTAATTGTCTAGTTATTAACCGTTGAATACACGGAATTTGTAATCGTAATAATGTTTACGTACAACTTCAAGATTAGTTTATTTATAGAAAAATGTTTTTTTGTTATTGTATTTGTTTTGTATCCTCAAAAAATAAACCGGTGATCTTATCAATTTACTAATTTCCGTGTATTCTGTGGTTAATAAAAATAGACAGTTACGCGAAATAAACCGCAAGACCTGTGAATTGCAAAACCGATGATTAAACGACGTTCTATCCGTTTTATAATGTGGACGGCACTGAGTCTTCTGTTTTTGTTGGTTTTTTTGTCGGCGCTTGCGGGGCATTACGCGGTGAGTTTGTACAAAAAACAGGTTCGGGATATTGCGTGGCGTGCCAATGTTTTACCGGTTGCCGGAAAATTGAGCGGTTATGTCGGTGAGCTGCGAACAATTCTCAGTGAATTTCGCGGTGTTCGCCGAACACGGCTTCGGTTGTCGCCGCTTGAAACACGGGACGATTTGCCGATTCTTGAAGCAAAATTTCAAAAACCGTTGTTCGGACTTGAACAGGCTTACAGGGAATATCGGCAATTACTGGATGATCGTGTTGCGGAAATAGGAGTCGAAGACAGTTTTAAACAAGAGTTTTCGACCGTCAACGATATCCGGCGTTCTTTAGATGCGTTGGAACTTGCTCTTTCGCAAAACGAAAATAGAATAACCGATACAATGCTTGAAGAGATTGATTATCAATTAACGCAACTCCAAAAACTTGCCAATATTTTGCCCAATTATCTTCATGAAGAGCTCAAAATCTATTCTCAGACAATGAAACGCCGTGCGCGTTGGCTCAATGCGACTGCGATTATTTCTGTAATAATTTCTGCGGTATTGACATTTTTATTGATTCGTATTTCGTACATTTGGATATTCAAACCGCTTGGTCAATTGATTGAGGGTTCGCGTAAGGTTGCCGATGGAACGTTTCAGTATCGTATTCAATTGCAATCGCAGGACGAGATGGCGGAGTTGGCGGAGGCAATGAACCGAATGACTCAGCGATTTGAAGATATTCGGGAAGACCTGGATAACAAAGTCCGCGAACGATCCCGTGAATTGGTTCGGAGTGAGCGGCTTGCGAGTGTCGGATTTCTTGCCGCCGGAGTTGCCCACGAAATCAACAACCCGCTCATGGCAATTTCAACTTGCGCCGAATCATTACAACGGCGGCTTGTTTCCGTCTTGGCTCAAAACGGGCGCGGTTCCGATGAAACAGAATATGCGAAACGTTATCTTAAAATGATTCAAGATGAAGCGTTTCGTTGCAAGGGAATTACGGAAAAATTATTAAGTTTTGCTCGGTCGGAACGGCAGGAACGTCAACGCGCGGATTTGGTAACGATTATAACCGATATTGTTGAAATTACTCGGCAGCACGAAGCGTTTAAGCAGAAAGAAATCCGGTTGGAGTTACCGAAATCGTTTGAAATAACGGTTAATCCGCAGGAAATGAAACAAGTTGTTCTCAATCTTCTGACAAACGCCTTGCACAGTACCGGTACGGACGGGCTTGTAACAATAAAATTACGGAAGGAAGACGCTCATGCGTTGTTGACGGTGGAGGATAACGGAGTTGGCATGGACGAATCGGTATTGAAGAACATTTTTGAACCGTTTTTTACCCGCCGCGAACACGGTCAAGGTACGGGATTGGGACTTTCGATTACGTACAGAATTATTGAAGATCATCACGGACGTATTGAAGCGTACAGTAAAGGACTTGGCTGCGGTTCAACATTTGTTGTCGAACTTCCGGTTGATACGTAATAAAGTAATTGTCTATTTATTAACCGTTGAATACACGAAATTTGTAATCGTAATAATGTTGACGTACAACTTCAAGGTTAGTTTATTTATTAGGACACAAAAATGTTTTTTTGTTATTGTATTCATTTTGTATCCTCAAAAAATAAACTTGTGATCTTAGCAATTTACTAATTTCCGTATGTTTCGTGTATTCGGTGGTTAAATAAGATAGACAGTTACAATTGGTTTTTAGGTTGTATAATCCGAATTGAGCCGGACATATTCTGTTGTCAAGTCGGTAGTCCAAAAGCGGATTCCGGCATTGCCCTCACCAAACGTCAGCAGAATATGAGTGTCGCGATTGTTACGAATTGAATCGGAAACGGTTTTCTTATCAAAAGGAATTGGTTCACCGTTTTTGAATAACTCAAAACCGTTTAGTTTTAACGAAACTTTTTTCGGATCATAAAAGACTCCGGCAGTTCCCGATGCGGAAACAATTCTGCCCCAATTGGGATCGGCTCCGCAAACAGCCGTTTTCACCAGCGCGTCTTCGGCAATTTTCCGTGCAATTATTTTGGCGTCCTCACGGGTTTTACAACCTTCAATATCAATTGTAATCAGATGAGAAGCCCCTTCGCCGTCCTCCGGAATTTTGACGGCAAGTTCAATGCAAAGTTCACGAAGTATTTTAGCAAACAGTTCGAGGTTATCTCCGTGAAGCGGAATTGGTTGTGCGGCTCCGTTAGCCAACAACAATAACGTATCGGAAGTGCTTGTATGACCGTCAACGGAAATACAATTAAATGAAACTTCGGCGGAATCCTGCAACAATTTTTGTGCGGCGGACGGTTCCAACGCGGCATCCGTAACAATTACAGCGAGCATTGTCGCAAGTTTCGGAGCAATCATTGCGGCGCCTTTACAAATTCCAGCTATTGTAACGGTTTCGCCGTCTTTAAGCGTCAATGATTTGGTAACGTATTTTTCAACGGTATCTGTTGTCATGATTCCTTGTGCGGCGTTGAGAAATCCGGTTTCCGATGCCGTCAGTTTTGCGGAAGCCGCCGCAATACCGTTTCGGATTTTATCCATCGGCAAAAGTGTTCCGATAACACCGGTTGACATTACAAGACCTTGTTGGGCATTACCGCCGACACTTTGTGCCGCCAACGCCGCCATTTCTTCGGCGTTACGGATTCCTTGTTCACCGGTACAGGCATTGGCGTAACGGCTATTGGCAACAACCGCACGAAATCCCCGATCCGGAACACGGTTTCGATCCACCTGAACCGGTGCGCCGCAAACCAGATTGGGCGTGAAAACTCCGGCGGCGACAGCAGGAATATCCGAGACGATAAGCGATAAATCCAACATTGCCGGGTCTGATTTCAAACCGCAATGAACCGCCGAAAAACGATAACCTTTAGGAAGATAAATGTTCATTAAATTTCGGAAACTGTTGACAATTTTATTTTGAAGTGAATAAACATTACGAAATCTATTGACGAAAAACAATTTTTCATAATTGTATCACACCGCAAGCCTTTGTCAAGATTGTTACGGCTATCAAGATTGTGCGGGGAGTGTTTTGTGTACTTGCAATCACATTGATTCGGTGTAGAATCGGTTTATGGATCGTTATTCACGTCAAATTGTTTTTTCCGGTCTTGGTCGGATTGGTCAACAAAAGCTGTTGGAATCAACAGTTGCCGTAGTTGGTTTGGGGGCGTTGGGGTCGGTTGCCGCCAATCTTCTTTGCCGTGCCGGAGTCGGGCATATTCGGTTGATTGATCGGGACTACGTCGAGAAAACAAACTTGCAACGGCAAATTCTGTACAACGAGGAGGATGCCGAAAAGCGGCGTCCTAAAGCGGTTGCGGCGTTTAATCATTTGAGCGGGGTCAATTCGGAAATCGTGTTGGAACCGGTTGTTGCCGAACTTGGGGCGGCAAATATCGGACAAATATTCCAAAAAGTCGATTTGGTACTTGATGGTTTGGACAATTGGGAAACGCGTTTTTTAATCAACGAAATTTGTCATCAAACCGGTATTCCGTGGATTTATTGTGCAGCATTGGGATCGGAAGCGATGTCGATGAATTTGTTACACGATAAGGATTCTCCTTGTTTACGGTGTTTTCTGTCTCCCGAATCCGGTTCGGCTGCCGGACAATCTTGTGCTGTTACCGGGGTGTTGAATATGGCAACAGGAATGATTGCGGCGGTTCAGGTTGCGGAGGCTGTTAAGATTCTGACGGAATCGGCATCGGAAATCCGAAGCGGTCTTTTTGTTGCGGATTTATGGAACAACCGGTTCAAAACGATTCCTATTGAAAGAGACATTGATTGTCCTGTTTGTGTTCATCGGCGTTATGAATTTCTCAACAGGTCGGGCGGTTCTCGTGTTACACGAATTTGCGGCAGTAATTCCATTCAGGTTTTGCCGCCCCAATCCGTACAAATTCCTCTCGAAACAATGGCGAAACAGTTGGCGAAAGATACGGATAATTCAAAGATTGAAGTACATCCGTTTATGTTGAATTTTGATAACGGGCGGAACCGTATTCAGATTTTTCAGGATGGGCGGGTTATTATTGAAAACGCCCGTGATGAAGCGGAGGCTTTATCGCTTTACTCCGAGTATATTGGTCTGTAAAACAAACAAAAAAATAAGGTAATAAGGTTGATTGGTTTGGGATTTTGGGCTACTAAGGTTGTTTTGTTCGGAAAAATCAGGTTGAAAATAAGGTCACTGGTGAAACGATTACCATACGTTTGGGCAAATTTCGCTGAAATATTACTGAAAATCTATATCTGTGAAAATCTGCGTAATCTGCGGATTAATTTTTCCGTGTGTTCCGCGTATTCTGTGGTTAATAAAAATAGACAGTTACGACTAAATAGGTACCCTTGATTTGTATCATGTTAGGACATGAATACCGATGAATTTCGCACTTTCAAAAACCGGAAAAATGTGTTACAAATGCCGGAAAACATACAAGAGATAAAAAAAATCTCTCGAGAGATAAAATCAAAAAAACGTTTTTTTAAAATTATTTCACGTGAGATGAAAA
>JAITQV010000444.1 GCA_031288765.1 Planctomycetaceae bacterium | reverse complement strand
TTTGAGGCAATTATTCGCCTATCTTGCGATTAACGAACCGTTTGTTAAGCGGTTTTGAGTTTCGCAACGTTGTTGTGGATTTTGTCCACAGCATTGACAATGTCGTCCATATCGGATTTCGTGCCGAGCATAAGCGCCGGATTCCATATCCAAAGAGCAGTGTTGAACGTCTTAATCAACGCCGGACAATGATTCCTCTGTTTGTATTGCTCAAAATCAAGCTCGTCCTCCGAGTAAAACTTTTTGTAAATGTCGGACTTGAATACCTCGTGAAGGAACGGTTGCATATAGATAGGGTCGTTGGGATAACCGGAACCGACCGGAACTCCTTCGGCGTTCATCGCTTCTATAAACCGATCGCGTGAAAGCCCGTCAAGTCCCTCCTGATTGTAAATCATAGAGTAAATATAATAAGACGCCTGTGTTGCGCCCTTGTGCAACTTGACCGGAGTAACACCGGAATACACGGAAAGTTTTTCACTAAGATACGCCGCATTCTCGTTGCGCAGTTTGTGCTGCTCTTCGAGCTTTTCCATTTGGCATAATCCAATCACGGCTTGGTATTCCGCCATACGAATTTTGTTGGCAAGTATCATGGCGGTAATAGAACTAATCTGACCGGCAACAGAACCTGATGCGTAACCGAAATTATGATAGGAAAACAGCCGATGATAATAATCGGTGTCGTCGGTCAAAATCGCTCCGCCTTCGCCGATGGGAAGGGTTTTCGACCCTTGAAAACTGAAACAACCGGCGTTGCCGAATGTGCCGACCTTTTTGCCGTCAATTTCCGCTAAATGGGCTTGGCAGGCGTCCTCAACTACGAACAAATTATGCTCTTTGGCTATCTTCATAATAGCGGGCATGTCCGAAGGATAACCGCAAATATGAACCGGCAAAATCCCTTTGGTACGCGGAGTGATTTTTTCCTTGATCTTCTCCGTGTCAATTTGAAACGTCATCGGGTCAATGTCCGCCCAAACAGGCATTGCCCCTTTGTAAAGGACGCCGAAAACCGAAGCACTGAATGTATAAGGAGAACAGATAACTTCATCGCCGGGGCGAATATCCAACTGCATCCAAGCAGCACTCAACGCGTTGGTGCCGTTAACAGTTGTGAGGCAATGCTTGACCCCGTGCATATCAGCCCACTTCTTTTCAAATTCGTTGACCTTGCCGGAACGAGACCAGTTGCGGCTTTTCATCACCGCATCCATTTTGGGTCCCCACGCTTCCGCATCCCATTGGGGCCAGCTCTTCCATCCCGATTTGTGTGCTTGGGAACCGCCGAGAATTGCCGGAACAGCAGCATCGCTAACGGCAACATCTTGTTCTTGTGCCGGCACCGGCGCCGAAACATGCGCCGCCAAAGCGGTTCCGACAACCGCCGCCCCGCTGCTCTGCAAAAACGAACGGCGTGAAACATTGTCTTTGTCCATAATAGTTTCTCCTAAATTTCGTAAGGGAGTTAAAAACAACAGCAATAACAGTAATGGTCAAGGCAATGGAATTTTTACCAGATCCGCAACAACTTTTCCGTTATGCAGGAACCGAGCCAACGTATAGATATTACCAGCCTTGTCTTGGGCAATGGAGTTGACGTAAGTCGGGAAATCGCCGTCTGCGTAAAAAATCGCTCCGTAGTCTTTATATTCCTTTTTGGGAATATTGTAAGTTACCAAATGCAGGTTTTCTTTCCCGCGAGCCATTCCCATGGCTACTCTGTCCAATCCCTTCACCCGTTTACCGTCTTTATAGATAGGACCGCCTGTGAGGTAATAAATGGTGTCGTTTTTCCCCAACATAAAACCAAGATAACCATAACTAAACTGATCGAACATACCGCTTTTCCGTGAAGGTTCCGATGTAATTCGTTCCACGATATCGATTGTTTTCGCCTTCGGGTCGAAACGAAACAAATATCCCGAATTGCCGTGTACTCCGTAAGCGGCGTTTTCCGGCTCATACCAGAATATTTTCCTCCAGTTGTAAGCCATACTGCCGGCTCCGGTATAATCATAACTGCCAAAATAATCAATTCGCAAATCGACACCGGTTAATTTTTCGGGAGCGGACATCCCTGCTCGGTAAAGGAATATATCTCCTTCGGCGGTGGAATAATAGACGGTTCCGTCACGCGGATCGACCACCATAGAACGGCAAATCACACGATAATCCTTGCCGATAACACCGCCTTCACCTTGTTCGTTGACCAAACCGAGTTCTTTCAACTGTTTTGTGTTGAGGTCATAATGCACCAAATAACCTTTGGGCCAAGTAATACCGTACAAATGACCGCGCTGCCTGTCCATTGCCATAGTGAGAATGCCTTCTCCGTGAGGTGCCAACGCTAAACTTTCTATTGTTCCGCTCTTCATATCGTAGGAAACAAAATGTCCGCCGGTATAAAGTTTATAACCGGCGGGAGGATTGACGGGCAGGAATTCCGCTCCGTCAATAATCTCGTAAAAACCCACATGGGTTGCGAAATACAGTTTGCCGTTGTATTCATAGAATTCGACATGGCTTTTGCCTTGGGCGATGTAACCTTTTTCGCCTACGGCTTCCGATAAATCGGCAATAAACTTGGTTTGGTCGGTTGCCGGGTCGTACACATAGAATTTCCCGCCGGTATCGTGTTTGTCGGAGGAAAGCACATAATAGATTTTGCCGTCGCTTCCGGCAGATAAGGCGTTGTAGGTGTCATGGGCATCGGGAAATCCCGAATAATAACGTGTTGCCGTAAGTGTTTCCGAAGTTTGTTTTTCGTCGGCTTTTACTACTGTGAACAGACCAATAACCAGAAGCGGCAACAATACCGAACTAATCAACAACAGGGGTTGTATGTGTTTCATAATAACTTGTTCTCAAAAGAAGTTTACGTAAAAAAACTAAAAGCATCAGCATCTTGTACCCGATCACTGATGGACAAACTGCCAATGGCGGTTTTATCTTGCGTGTCAACCAGACAAATCAACTAGGACAAAAAAACGTAATACGGTACAATCTATTTGTTTCAGGTTTTTATTATATTATTGACGTATTATATCATTGCCGGTTAAAATACCAATACTTTATTTTTTGCCAAAATGCTTTGAAAATACGACAAAAGATTGTTTGTGGGAACTTCTAAACTGTTCATTAAAATATTACTAAATTTTAAGGGTTCCATCAAATTTTCGGGCGTATCGGAGGCAGAGTATTATCCGTCATTAATTCGATTAAAATATCTTTTTTTCCTTCTTTATCAATCTTGATCGAAATTCCCGATGTTTGTGTACTTCCGTACTTCCAAGGAATATGATATACGATGTCCGGTTCTGGAATTGGTTTACCGGCAATTGATAACTTCTCTTCTTCT
>JAITQV010000443.1 GCA_031288765.1 Planctomycetaceae bacterium | reverse complement strand
TATTCCGAACTAAAGACTTCCCATTCGTGCTCAGCTTTCTTAATAAGGTCAATATGATTCTTGTACACTTTGACCATATCGTCAATAAAAGATTCGACAACTTCTTTTGGAGTTTGCATTGTTTTTGCTCTTTATTGAACTTGGATTGGGTTAATTGGCAATATTTCAATGAATTTTATATTTTTCCTCTTAACCCTACAAGGGGGCAAGATGTGCGTAACCTGCGGAAGTTTGCCTACCTTATGAATTGGTTACCTACCTTGTGGTTAGAAATTTTCACGTTCTTTTATGTTTTTTGGAATTTCCCTATTATCTATTAACCGGAAGGTGTTGTTTTTTGCTCTTGGCAAGATTCGAAAAAATCAATATAATCTTCCGATTGTTTGGTCATTGGGAACTGAAAAAAGTTCCGGTATTGTATTGTTTTTTCCCTAAATCATAAGAATTTGAGGAGTTTTCTTTGACAGAACCACAAACGGAATTGACATTCACCCATTTCTTGCGGGCTGGTATTCTTTTGGCAACATTGGTTGCCATTCCGGCAACAGCGGTTTGTTGGAATATGATCCGCAAAGATTTTTGGGAAAAAGATCAACACGGTCAATCAACATGGATTTCCGCCGTACCGGAACAGCCGAAACCGCCGGAAAATTCCTATTCCGGTGAAAAATCAACGTTTGAATTACCGGCAACATCTCCGCCGGCTTTTTCACCGGTTTTTTCGCCGAAACCTCAGGAAGATGTTCACCGTCAAAACGCCGCCATCCAAACAATGGCCGGAACAAACGATAAAACATCGGAACAGCCGATTCCAAGTTCTTTCAAAAACGAATCATCAATTGCCTTAGCGATTGAACCTCCCGAACCAATACAAAAAGAAAATGAATTGCCCCATCTTCAAACCGCCGAAATATCACCCCAACGGAATTTTCCAATTCTGGAAAGCCAACTAAAACAACTTGGAGCGAAATATTACCGGCTGGAAAAATGGGGAAGCCGCGGTGAATTATTCCGGTTTTCCTGTTGTGTTTCTCCTTCGGAACCTTACCAATATCAAAAATATTTTCAGGCGATTGATTCGGACGAGCTTCGGGTCATGGAATCTGTGATTGAGGAAATTAAACGCTGGAAAAAACTCTAATTGTTCTCTCGTATCTTTTCGGTGATTTGTCCCGCGTCATTGTCCGGCAAACCGCTGAATAGATACAAAATTTGTAGTTATATTCCTGTGATTGACATCAATTCCTATGGCAGCGGCATGGGCAGGAATTACGACTGTTATTTTTGGCGGAATTAACTCATGGGGAATCGGAGCCGCAGCATCTATCGTAAGTTTCCGGCTTTATACAAAGTGGACACCATCAAGCATGCTTGAACAGCAAAGAACTATTTAACGAAAACACATTTCTTGAGACGCTTATGAATGATATTGACAATAGCAAATCAACAAGGAAAGAGATGTCAACAGGACAAAAACTCGGCTTTTGTGCTTGCGCTTTGGTTTTTTCTATATCTTTTATTTTGTCTTGGTACTTAATAAACAACGGGCTTATCAAACATGGCTCCGCTATTGTTTGTTTTGGACCAACAAAGGCGTTAAAAGAAAACATCAAGATAAGCGGACAGCGGGGGTTCGAATTCAGTTTTACGAATGGAGAAAAGTCAAAAGGTGTTATTTTGAATACGTATTTGGTTATTTGCATGTTGCTTTGGCTATTATGCATCTACTGTCTAATACGACTCCAATGTGTTATTCTAGCATGTGTTTTCGGTATTGATATTATTCTTCTAATGAAGAGCGGTGAATGGAGAAAAAAGGAGAAAAAGCCGCCATGCGAGTCGTAATGAGGACGGATCGGTGTGTTTGTTCACGAAACTGAATAGATACAAAATTTGTAGTTATATTTCTGTGATTGACATCAATTCCTGCAATAGATAGAATAATACCCAAGTTGATTCGGTGTTTGGGAATGTTTGATATTTTCTCTTGAACGTTCCTTTTTTTATCCGGCTATTTTTTCTTAGGCAATTTCTTAGACAACTTTATTTAATCCCGAATTTAATCACGATTATGGAACTTACGAAAGAACAAATCATGGAACGGTTCAAAGCCGACCGTTATGCAACCGAAGTAACCGGTATCGAAATCGTTGATGCCAAACCCGGTTATGCGAAAACCAAATTATTGATTCAACCGAAACATTTCAACGCAGTCGGTATTGTACAAGGCGGTGTTGTGTTTACACTGGCGGATTTTGCGTTTGCTGTTGCGAGTAATACGGGTGTTGAGGAAATCACGGTTGCCATTGAATGCCAACTCTCATTTATGAAACCGACAACAACCGGCACTTTGTACGCAGAAGCCGCTCTTCTTTCCAAAACGAAATCATTGGTTTCGTATAATATTCCGGTAACAAACGAAAACGGCGAATTGGTCGCCCAATTCTACGGACGAGGCTTTACAAAACAGCCTAAAAAAACATAATCCAAAAAAACATAACCCCAAAAAACATAAATACATTGCAAATTCCTTTGTAACTGTTTTTGGGTTGTTTCGGCTGAAATATGACCTGAAACATGACCTGAAATATGACCGGTTTTATAACAGGATTGTGTCTATTGTGTTTATAGCGTTTATTATGAGGGAACGGCATATTTTACCGTTTCTTTTTTTCCCTTTAATTTCAATCGGCAGGTAAATTTTTATGAAATGGGCGCTTTGTAATGAGACCTTTGAAACTTGGCGGACGGATGCGGGTTTTGATTTTCCTCGTGTGTTTGATTATATTAAGGGATGCGGATATGATGGTGTTGAGATTGCGCCTTTTACGATGGAGCCGGATGTTTTTCATATTCCGGCGGGAAAGCGGGTTGAGGTTGCGGGTCAAGCGAAGCGGGCGGGTCTTGAGATTACCGGCTTGCACTGGTTATTGGCGAGAACGGAAGGCTATTATTTGACTTCGCCGGAACCGGCGATTCGGCAGAAAACAGCGGATTATTTTCTTGAATTGATTCGGCTTTGTGCTGATCTGAACGGAGCATACATGGTTCTTGGTTCTCCGTTGCAACGAAACTTATTGCCCGGTGTTACGAAGGATCAGGCGTTGGAATATGCTGCCGACACATTGAGCAAAACACTTCCGATGCTTGAAAAATGCGGAGTTCGGATGGCGTTGGAGCCGCTTGCTCCGAAAGAAACGAATTTCATGCAAACCGCTGCCGAAGGTGTGGAATTGATTCGCAAGATTGGCGAACCGGAACGGATTGCTTTGCATCTTGACTGCAAGGCGATGTCCTCTGAGAGTGTTCCGATACCGGAATTGATTCGGCGGAACCGCGAACATTTAATTTATTTCCATGCCAACGACCCGAATTTGCAAGGTCCCGGGTTTGGCGAATTGGCATTTGAACCGATTCTCCAATCGCTTTGTGATATTGGGTATGACGGTTGGGTTTCTGTGGAGGTTTTTGATTACACTCCGGGAATCGAACGCCTTGCAACAGAAAGTATCCGATATCTTAAAGATTGTTTCGAAAAGATAAACAACCGCTAAATTAAACGTAATATTTTAGTCAAATTTGCGAAAAGGTATTATCATTGTTTCAACTGATCTTATTTTCAACCTGATTTTCTAACAAAACAACCTTAGCAGCATCATGTATTCCGCCGCAGCCAACCTTATAACCTTATTAAAATAATGTATCTATTCGGTGATTTGTCCCGAAACTAGGTAACTGTCTATTTTATTTAACCACAGAATACACGGAACACACGGAAATTAGTAAATTGATAAGATTACAAGTTTAATTTTAAGGATACAAAATGAATACAATAACAAAAAAAACTTTTCGTGTCCTACTTCCCTATAAATAAACGAACCTTGAAGTTGTACGTGAACATTATTACGATTACAAATTCCGTGTATTTCGTGTATTCAGTGGTTAATAAATAGACAATTACGAAACTAGGACTGAAAGCCCTATGTTCAAGTTTAAATGACCGAATAGATACGTTTTGTTAGAAAAGTCAGATTGAAAATAAGGTTAGGTTGAAACATTCCGCTGAATAGATACAATACGGCAAATGACTGAAAAAATACGAAATTTGTACTTCGGAGAGAGGAATTTGTACTTTCGAGAAACAAATTAGTACTTCGGAAGGAGAAATTTGTACTTCCGAGAAACAAATTAGTACTTCGGAGGGAGGGTTTTGTACTTCCGAGAAACAAATTAGTACTTCGGAGGGAGAAATTTGTACTTCCGAGGTACAAAGTTTGTACTTCGGAGAGAGAAATTTGTACTTCCGAGGTACAACGTTTGTACTTCAGAGAGAGAAATTTGTACTTCTGAGGTACAACGTTTGTACTTCAGAGAGAGAAATTTGTACTTTCGAGAAACAAATCCGACCCTTTGAGAAACAAATTAGT
>JAITQV010000425.1 GCA_031288765.1 Planctomycetaceae bacterium | reverse complement strand
ACTTATAATTTTATTCATGTTACTGCGACAAAAACCTTCAATTTCCAAAATCGTCGGTACAAATGCAAAAAAGTATTTTAAGAATTAAATCATCCATTTCGCTTTTGTTTAAAATTATTATAAATCATCATAACTTCTTATTGTTAAACAGGTTATGTCAATTAAATATGTAACTCTTCTTCAAAAACTTAAAATCTACTGAAACGAATTACCCTATTTCTCAAAATTTAAATAGACAGTTACATACATTCTTTATTGGTTTGGTGCGGACGTAATACGGTATTTTTATTCTTTTTCATTTCGGATTTATCCCTGTTGCGTAAAGGCAATTGAAACAACCAACATAACATAAATTCCATGTTGGCTGACGCCGACGCAATCGCTCGGCGAGGGGCTTTTACCCAACGATTGCCTACCTTGTAAATTCCTTATATAGTCCGTGATTTTTCCCGAAACTAGGGCTGAAAGCTCCCATATCCTGTTCGTAAGGCAACACCCTACGAACAGGATACACCAATAAACTCAAACCCTGAAAAGTTGCCTGCCTTGTGTTTATTAGAGTGAACAATTATACTTTAATTTTATCATTTTAACTCTTTTCACTTAACACCTGCACGTTTCAAAAAATCCAAAGTTCGGTAATATGTCCCTAAAAGGTCTTTTATCTGTTATCGTATCAACAGCAGCCGGTTTGGGGGTCGTTTTTGTGAATAGTTACACAACATTTTACTCAAAATCTCAAACGCTTATTTCCGTTTCCACTTTTTTAACAAGGAGTTTTCCATGAAAAGAATTATTGTTTTTCTTTTAATCAACCTGTTTTCGGTAACTTTATTTTCAGCGGAACTTTTTCCGGTCAAAAAGACGTTACAGCCTTATATCGACAACAACGAATTGGCGGGAATTGTTACCGTAATCGGTGATAAGGACAAAGTGTTACAACTGGACGCCGTCGGGTATGCCGATATTGATGAAAAAATTCCCATGAGCGGCGAAACCGTTTTTTGGATCGCTTCCCAATCAAAACCTATTACCGCTGTTGCGGTTTTAATGCTTGTTGAAGAAGGAAAACTAGAATTGGATGTACCGGTTACGAAATATCTTCCCGAATTGAATGAGCTTCGGGTTGCCGTCAAAGAAGATGAGAAAAGAACAGTTCTTGTTCCGGTTGAAACACCAATTACACTCCGTCATCTTTTAAGCCATTCAAGCGGTATGATGTGGGTTCCGCCGCTGCAACAAAAACACAAAATTGATCTTTTACCGTTTTCAAAAGCCCTGACAACTTGTGTGATGACACCGTTGAAATCTCAGCCGGGTACGGAACACAACTATTCCAATATGGGAGTTAATATCGCCGCAACGGTGGCGGAACGTGTTTCCGGTATGCCGTTTGAGGATTTTTTGGAACAACGGCTTTTCAAACCGCTCGGTATGAAAGACACGACTTTTTTTCCCACATTGGAACAACAAAAACGTCTTGCCGAAGTGTATGCGCGGAATCCCGATACGAAAACATTCAAACGGGTGGAGAATGGTCAATTAACGTATCCGTTGG
Source organism: Planctomycetaceae bacterium (assembly GCA_031288765.1). Taxonomy (GTDB): domain Bacteria; phylum Planctomycetota; class Planctomycetia; order Pirellulales; family Thermoguttaceae; genus WRKP01. Next base: position 2,558 of record JAITQV010000425.1, on the reverse strand, counting down.
AAAACCGGCAGATTCGGTATCCTGAAGCTGCCGGCGGTCTTTATTCAACGCCGAATGATCTTGTCAGGTTTTATCAAATGCTTCTCGGCGAAGGCGAATTTCACGGTGTACAAATTCTCAAGCCGGAATCGGTTAAAGAGATGTGGAAAAAACAACCCGGTCATCTTCCGCAACAATATGGACTTTGTGTCGCAACCGGCAACGGAATTTTCGGACATGCCGGAGCCTGCGGAACAGAAAGTAAAGTCGATACCAATCTCCATCTCGTTTATCTTTATTTCGTACAAGAACGCGGACTTGCCAAAAACAACGAAGCAAGAGAAGCATTTTATAAAATTGTCCGCGAAAACAGTAAAAAATAGTTGAAAGTTGATAGTGGAGAATATCGCAAGCGGAATTAACGTCGTTACGTTTGTAATTCGCTTGCGAACACTATCAACTATTCACACCATCTTTTGGGGAGTAATAATGAAAAAGTTAATTTGTATATTTTGGTTTACGGTAATTTTTTGTTCTGTTACGGCGGCAGAAGTTCTAGTTATGAATATTCCGCATGTTCGGGACGCTTATTGGTAATTGTCTGTTTATTAACCACTGAATACACGAAATTTGTAAATAGTAATGGCATACAATTTCAAGGTTAGTTTATTTATAAGGAATAAGACACAAAAATGTTTTTTTGTTATTATATTCATTTTGTATCCTCAAAAAATAAACTTATGATCTTATCAATTTACTAATTTCCGTGTGTTCCGTGTATTCTGTGGTTAATAAAATAGACAGTTACGCTTATTGAACAAACCGCCAACTCGTCAAAATAAATAAAAATTTAACCGCAGAATACACCGAATACACGGAAAAATTTTTTTTGGGATTTTATTATCAGGTTTATGACAAATTAAGCGATGCCAGATAACGTTCGGCGTCCAATGCCGCCATGCAACCTGTACCCGCCGCCGAAACCGCCTGCCGATAATAATCGTCGGCAACATCGCCGGCAGTGAAAACGCCCGGAACACTTGTGTTGGTTCGAAACGGAACCGGTCTTGCGATAAAACCTTTTTCCGTTAAAGCAAGTTTTCCTTTCAAAAATTCCGTGTTGGGCGTGTGTCCGATGGCAACAAACAAGCCGGAAATCCCCAATTCCATAACAGGTTCGCCGGCAGTGCTTTTGAGCAATACTCCCGTAACACCTTCTTTATCGTTCCCTAAAATTTCTTCGGGAATACGGTTCCACAAAATTTCGATTGCCGAATGTTCCATCGCACGTTTGGCAACAATTTTTGATGCACGCAATTGGTTACGGCGGTGAATCAGATAAACTTTCGGCGTAAATTTGGTGAGATATTCCGCTTCTTCAACCGCAGCATCACCGCCGCCGATAACCGCAAGCGGTTTATTACGGAAACGCGGCAATGCCCCGTCACAAACTGCACAAGCACTCACACCGCGATTTTTGAAACGTCTTTCGGATTCAAGACCGAGATAATTGGCAGACGCTCCGGTGGCGATAATCACCGTTTGAGTTTCATAAATATTGCCGGCTGCTCCGATCAATTTGTACGGTAATCGGGAAAAATCGACATCAATAATGTCGTCGCTGATAACACGAGTTCCGAAAAAAACCGCTTGGGTACGAATTAACTCCACGAGTTCGGCTCCGGTAACGCCGGTAAATTCGGTTTCGCGCGGCGGCAACATATTTTTCCGCGATTGGGGAACCGCCGAATCAATATAACCGCTCAGATTGCCGGGCGGAAAACCCGGAAAATTTTCGACTTCTGTTGTTAGGGCGAGTTGTCCCATTGGAAGCCGGTTTTTTTCTTGATTTTCCTGCGTAACAGCGCCTTCGATGAGAAGCGGTGAAAGCGACGCGCGGGCGGCATAAATTGCCGCTGTCCAACCGGCAGGACCGCTTCCGATAATAATTGTTTTTTCCATAACTGTAATAAATCTTTACTAATGTTGATGAGAAGGGAAATTTGAACGTTAGCAGATGTAAACACCAATAATCCGCTACGGCATTGCCGTAATACGTCGGGTAAAACATCGGCTTCGTCATCATTTTACAAGACCGTAAAGGATAATGGAATTGCGGATCGATTGCAAGCGGGAAGACGGAAATTTTATAATAGTTGTATCTATTCCGTGAAATATTTTTTTATTCTAAGCCCGCGGGGTGAGATGTGCATAACCGGCGGACGGAATTTCCCAACCCGATACAAAAACACAAAGTAGGTAACCGTTGGGTGAAAGCCCCTCGCCGTAGCGGTTGCGTTGTCGGGCAACTAAGGTTGTTTTGTTTGAAAAATCAGGTTGAAAATAAGGTTTGTTCTCGCCATTATCCAACAAATCACCGAATTGATACCTAATTTTTAGTGATTCATTAGACTTTTTCTCTAACTTTATTTTGTTTGTTTTTTAAAAAATAACAAATTGATCTTGTGTCACTTTAGATTAATTGTTATTTTCGTCCGACGTCAATAATTCCTCTTTTTTTCATTTTCTTACCCAAGTTTTACACGATGTATTCGCCGGAAGTAACAAAAGCCTTCAAT
>JAITQV010000424.1 GCA_031288765.1 Planctomycetaceae bacterium | reverse complement strand
TTAATAGATTCCTGTTCGGCTGTTTTCTCCGTTGAGGACTCTGTTGAGGAATTGTGTGAATCTATATTTTCGCCGTTTTCATCAGGCGGAGTTGCCGATTTATTGGGAAGAGTCGGGGCTGTCTTTTCCGGCTGCAATTCTTTTTGTTCACCGGAAGGAGTTTCGGCAACAGGAGTTTCGGCAGCAGGAATTTCAGCGGCGGGAATTTCACCAGTAGGAATTTTAGTAGCGGGAACTTTGACAGTAGGAATTTGGGCAACGGGAATTTGGATAGCGGGAATTTGGGCAACGGGAATTTTAGAAATCGGCAAATCGTTGTCCGATAAAACTTCTGTCGGAGAATTTTCCGGCGAGTTCTCCGGCGGATTCGGAATATTCTGGCTTTCCTTGTTTTTTCCTAATTCGCCGAGAACAAAACCGTATTGCTCCAATTGTCTATCGAGTTGATCAAGCTTTTGAACAATTCTGTTTTTGTAAGCGGGAAGCCGGAGAATAAAATCATTCAGTGATCGACCGACAAAATAACTGATTCCCGAAAAGACAAACACTGTTCCGCCAAGTACAATAATAAGTGCAATGGAATTGGGACAGCCGTGATTTCGTAACCAACGCAACGGAACCACCAAAATAATCGCCATAAACAACGCCAGCAACATCGGCGAAACAATTGCACTGGCGGCTTTGATACCAGCCAAAATAACAATGGTCGCCGCTCCCATCATCAGAAAACAATAAACTTTGTCTGATTTCGGTTTGGGAATCGGAACAGAAGATTGGGAGGATTCGGCAAACTGAATAGAGGAAGATTCTTCGTTAAACATTCTAAAAATAATTTAAAAAAGAGGATAATTTTGATTCCGGTTAATTGATTATAGCCGGACAATTTATTACCGTCAACAGATTAAATACAACGCAACGTAACTGTCTATTTTTATTAACCGCAGGATACACGGAACATACGGAAATTAACAAACCGGTAAGATCACAAGTTTATTTTTTGAGGATATAAAATGAATACAATAACAAAAAAATATTTTTGTGTCCCATTTCCTATAAATAAACTAACCTTGAAGTTGTACGTAAAACATTATTACTATTACAAATTCCGTGTATTTCGTGTATTCAACGGTTAATAAATAAACCGTTACTGCGGACGGTTATCCGTTACCGAATAAAATTTTCCTGATCTTCGGGTGAAAAAGTTCCGACAAGCGGTTCAATATTGCGTTCGGCGCCGGCGCGGTAGTTGAAATGTTCTTCGGCGGCTTTGGCGAGCGATAAATTCAATAAGTCAAGATCAATTCCCGCCGGACACGCCATACTGCACGCCGAACAACCAACACAACGTCCCGCCAAATGAAAAGCACGCAAAATATTCCATGCGAAATTGCCTTTGAGTGTTGCCGACGTATCAATCCGAATTGGTCGGTTCTTGTCCGCAACACAAACATCACAATAACACATCGGACAATTTTGGCGGCATGCGTAACATTTAATACATCGGGAAAATTCGCTTTTCCAATAATCAAGCCGTTGCTCAAGATTCATTGCCATTATTTTTTCGAGACGGCTATAACGGTTGGACGAATCGGAGACGATTGTTGATTTTTCGGGATGTTCGATCACGAAATCACAATGCGGCGGTTGGTGAAGATCGCAGGTTTTACATTTTTCCTGCAAGGTATTTCCCGCCCGAACACCGGCACATTCCATTCCGATCACAATGATGTTTTCGCGATCAAGTTGATGTTCGGTTTCCAGCACGGCAATCGCTCCGGCATCACACCCCTTAACAACAATCGCCGGACGACCAAGTGTTTTGACTTCTTTCCGTTTCAGATAGACAACAAGGTTATTGGTACACTGATCGTTCCAAAGTAATTGGTCGGAGTGTTCCGCGTTTGTTATAAAAACGGTTCCGATGTGACCGGTTTCGATACGTCCGTAACCAATCACAAGATCAACCTTTTTATCCGTAAGAAGTTCTTTTGCTTTCTGTTGTAGTTGGATTTGTTGAGACATCGGTTTTATCAAACCGAATAGTAAAACCATTCGGTTAAAAGGCGTAGGGTTGAGTTTTAACTGTTCTTACTCCGCATAAATTTACCATGAAAACGACATATAGTATAGTCTTCCGCTCAAAATTTTCCGGTTTTTCCTCAATTTTAATGTTATACTCTGATGTTGTACTGATTCACGCTTGCACAAACAGAGGAAAAATGCAGCCGCTGAAAGCAGCCGTTGAAAGTAATTGATAAACAGTTGATAATAAAACCGCCGCAAAAGAATCATGGATTTTTGTAATTATTTAGTGGAATGTTTTTCTCAAAAGTTGGTAATCAAGAGGTAGGCAACCCTTCGCCGAAGGGTTGCTTGCCGACAGGCAATCAAAACATCCGGCATGACATAAATTCGTAGTCTTATGATTTTATCAATTTACTAATTTCCGTGTGCTTCGTGTATTCTGTGGTTAATAAAAATAGACAGATACGCAAAATTTATAGACAAGAGTTCGTAAACCAATGAAAACCCCAATGACAACCCCAGTGAAAACCTTAGTGAACCCCCTAGCGAAAACCGGAGACTTTCCGCGAACAGCACGGCTTCATAAATCGCCGGAATTTAAGCGGGTATTTGATGCCCGATGTTCGGCGGCAAATGATATTTTAATTGTTTTTGCGGTTCCCAACGGATTGGAGCAAAGCCGGTTGGGGCTTTCCGTATCGCGAAAAGTCGGCAATGCCGTTATTCGTAATCGTTGGAAACGGCTTATTCGTGAAGCGTTCCGGCAAACCCGAACCGGATTTTCCGAAGCAGTTGATGTTGTTGTGATTCCGCAACGTAACACCGCGCCGCCCACAGTTCAGGCGGTCATATCTTCGCTTCAAAAACTTGTCAATAAAATTGCCCAACGCGGCACCGCCTCAGCCAAAAAACATTTAACCCAAAAACAAAAGTAAATTTCTATTTATCGGGTAAATCGTTATCGAAGGTATTTTCGTCGGAATCCAGACCGTCGAAATCGGTGAAGTCTTCGTGTTCGTCAATATCGTCGTCAAAGTCAGTATCCGGTATTTCGGCGTCTTCGAAATCATTTTCATCGATGTCGCCGTATTCATCAAATTCCGCATCGGACAGGCTTTCAAAATCATCGTCAAAATCAATGTCGAAATCGTCATCGTCGAAATCATCATCGAAATCGTCAATGGAGAAATTAACGAGTTGAGGTTCTGTTGATGTTGAAATTGTTGGGAGCGGAGCCGTCGGCAACGGATTTATTGACAACGGTTCTGTTGGCAATGGTTCCGTTGACAAGGGTTCCGGCGATAGCGGAACAACCGGTAATGAAACTTGCATTTTGGTTGGTTTAACGGAAAGCGGTTTTACGGCGGAAGAATTATTTTTAATTCTTTTTGATTTTAATGTGGCAGTCATGGTATGGGCTATTTTCTCCTTAAAAAGTCAAAACATCTATAAAATCTTATAACTAATCCGGCGGTTTGTGGTGTTTATTGTGTGTATTTATCTTTATAACGATTCATGGTAATAAACTGCCATGACGAAAAACGCTATTAAAATTTCATTTTAGAATTTTAAGGCGGTATTATGACACGTCTAGTGGTGGGGCAGTTGCGGTGTCGGAAACAGCAAGGCTAAAATCAATAAGGTTAGGTATTATAGAGGAAAAACTTTAAAATAAAAGGGGAATATTCCGCCGATTATTTTTTATAGATTTCGCAGTTAAAAATCGTATCTATTCCGTCCTTTGTTGAGTAATTTGCGCAAGACCAACCTTATTTCAACCTAATTTTCCTAAGTCCGCAAGGGTAGGGTGTTCAAAACTATTCAAAATTAAGATTTTTTATTTTCAGGTGTATAAATACTCCCTTAATAAAAAAGAATTTCATTTTCACAAGTCCTTAATAATAAATAAGTTATCAAAATGAGTGTTTTAAGTCTCTTTCACTGAAAATAAATGAACCCTAAAATTTTGAACACCCTACCTTGCGGGGTTAAGATTCCGATTGCCGTGTGGAAACAAAAATTTGTCGGCTGACGCCGACGCAACCCTTCGGCGAAGGGCTGCCTACCTTGTGAATTTTTAACCGCAAAATAGGCGGAATGCCTGCCTGTCTGATGGAATAGGTTCCCAATTGCTAACAAAATAGAGTAGAGTATAATCGTTATGATTCAGCGGTCTTTAATTATTAGAAGGGATTTTGTATTTTTGGTATTGTTATTGGAGTTGCCGTTGCAAACCGCGCCCCTAAACTCCAACCCTAAAACTCCCACCCGCAGCAACACAAAACCGCAAAATTCCAAACCACTCACTCATTCCCCATGTCCCGCCCCCTAAACCGCGCACTCATCGAAACAAGCTTGGAAATGAAGTGCATGCTTTTTTTCTTCATTTCCCTTTCGATTGTTATCGGCGTCAGTTTTCTGTTGTATTACGGCGTAACCCGTCAAATTGTTTTGGCGTTGAACCCGATTATGGCAAACATTTGGGCGGAACAATATCTTCAGGAAGTTCATTGGGAAGCGTTTGCCAACAGTAAACCCAATAATCCGGCAACCTCCAATGATGTCCCGCTGTTGCCAATCACCCCAAAATCCAACGTCTCCGAGTTTCGGCAGAGGATGGAGGAAATCATGAAACGGATTCAAAACAGCGATTGGAAGGCGGTTTGTATTGCCAACCCCGAAAAACTCAGCGAACTTTATTTCAACGACTTTGATATCGAACAGGAAAAACGGAAGAAAAGAACCAAGCAAGATTGGGAGACTTATGCTGCCGTTTTGCAAAAGTTTCCTTTTTATCAAAGCGATCCCGATTTTCAACCGGACAAGGCGCCGCGGTACGAGTTTCAATTTGACGGCAAGCGGACATATCACTATTTTGAGGAAGTCCGCATGAACCGTGTCGGCAACGAATGTGCAGTGTGTCATGATTTTGCGCAAGGGGAATTGATGGGCGTGATTCATGTGGAGATTCCGGAGTCGTCTGTGAAAAAGGTATTGCAGCGTTATTGGGCGTACATGCTTGCGGCGGCGATAGTTTCGGCGTTTTTGGCGATGGTTGCGGTTTATATTGTGATACGTTTGGTGGTTATCAAACCGCTCAAGAATCTTCGGGAGGTTTCGGAATCCATTTCACGCGGGGAGTTGTCGAAGCGGGCGGACATCCGCACCGGCGACGAGTTTGAAGTGCTTTCCGAAGCGTTCAACCGGATGCTTCGGCATTTGGTCAATTCTCAGGAAATGCTTCGGAAAGCCAACAACGAGTTGGAAAGCAAGGTTGATGAGCTTGCTTATTTGACGATACAGCTTTACGAGACGAATCGGGTCAAGAGTGATTTTATGGCGACGATGTCGCATGAACTCCGCACACCGCTTAACAGTATTCTTGGGTTTAGTGATGTGCTTGGTTCGATTTCGACGCTCAATGACAAGCAAAAGCGTTATGTTGAAAACATCAACAAATCGGGACGTTCTTTGTTATCGATGATTAACGACATTCTTGACATGGCGAAGATGGAGGCGGGGCGGATGGAGATACAGACGGTGCCGTTTAATATAGCGTTGACGGTTGCGGCGCAAACCGATATGGCAAAGCCGTTGGTTGATCGGAAGAACATTGATTTGGAGACGGTGGTGGAGGCGAATTTACCGCTGATGAAGCAGGACGAATCGCGTATTCAGCAGATATTGAACAATCTTCTTTCCAATGCGATTAAGTTTACACCGGAGGGCGGGCGTATTCGGATTATGGTGCAGCGTCTTCCGGCGGTGCCGGTGCCGGCGACGGCAACTCCGGCGCCGATTGCCGGTGCGGTTGCCAAGATGCCCCGAAGCCGGGACATGCTTGAGATGACGGTTACGGACACGGGGGTGGGCATATCGGAGGAGGATCAGCAGGTTATATTTGAGAAGTTCCGGCAGGGGAAGAACATGATGACGGAGGGTGATGCGATGAAGCGGGAACATTCCGGCAGCGGACTTGGACTTTCGATTGTGAAGGAAATTTGTAAAATGTTGGAGGGGGAGATAATGGTGGAGAGTCAGCTTGGTATTGGGAGTATGTTTACGGTGCGTCTTCCTTGGGTGTTGGAGCCGAAGGCGCGCGCCGGTTCGGAGATGATGGCGGAAATACGGCAATTCGCCCAAAACCGCATCGTTAAAAATAGCGGTTAG
>JAITQV010000412.1 GCA_031288765.1 Planctomycetaceae bacterium | reverse complement strand
TTTCGCCTTAATTCGGCTATTTGTTGAACAATGACTCCATACAAACCTCTTATTTTGTCCAATTTAACACAAATAGCCGACAATTTTCCCCAAAAACCGAACTCATTGCCTCATTTTTTGCCTTTTTAATGAGGTTAATCGTGTGTGAAGTTCTTGGCTGCTGAGGTTGTTTAGTAAGAAAAATTCGGTTGAAAGGAGAAGGTTCTCCTCGTCATTGTCCAATAAATCACCAAATAAATACAATAAAAATTGACAGCTGTCAATCAATATTAAGGCGCGGTTATTTTAACGGTAATATTGCCGGTATTGTCGGAAAGTTCCGCCGGAAAATCGTTGATCCGAAAAAATAATTCGCCGGAAACTTCGGCAGTCAGGACTTTACCAAGACCGATTTTTTGAGGTGCGGAAAAACCAATACCCAATGTTCCCTCTTTTGCCGAAAAACGTTCTTCCCGATCGGGAATTAGTGTTGCTAGAAGTGTTCCGATGGGAATGCCGCGATAATAACGAAGCGTAATACCGTTTGGTTCGGAATACCAGATTTTCGGTTTTTCGGCAAGTTGAAACCGCCCCGAAGCCGTGAAACAATAAGTCTTGCCGCGTTCCAACCGTACTCCCGAATGTTGCCAACCTTTGTCCGCCTGAATTTGGAATTGTGTTTCAGATGTTAAAAGCGGTTGGGTGTTCGGCTTATAATCAATTCTTGTCCGTTCAAAATCGTAATCGTAATCAAGATTGGTAATGAAATCAGTCCAGTCGTTATTGAGATGTTCTATAATTTCCTGCTCGTTCCATTCGGGCTGTTCGCTCCGAATTTTTTCGATCAATAATTCGAGAAACCGTTTGGCAATATCGGCAGGTGTGCCGTTCAACTTCCATGCCGTTTGCCGGAAAGCCGCCTTGTAACGCGGATGATTTTCACAAAACACGGCAAACGCCCAACTCCAACCATAAGCCGTGTTTTCATTATAGTCTTCCGATTCAAGTTCGAATACATCGTTGATTGTTTTGTCATGATGTTTCATAAAATCATCCCGGACAAGATCAATACGCCCCCAACCGGATAATTCATTACGTGATTTTGGAAAATAGCCGTGAGTTAAATTTTCGTTTTCCAAACGGTGCGTTCCAAGTAATTCGGCGATTCCTTCCCGGTACCACGGCGGTCCCCAAAATCCAAACGCATAACCCATAAATGCGTGAACGCCTTCGTGAAGTAAAAGATGCCGCCGGTAATATTCACTGTCCTGATTCCGTACCCAAATCCGGCAGCGTAACGCATAACCGTTGCGAAGATTGGGAACTTGCCGAACCGCACCGCCGGATTTGAATTTTTCAAAATCGTTGATTAAAAAACCTTCGACTTTAAACGTTTCATAATTCTGAGGATTCAGTTCAAAATAATTGCAAAGCAGCGGAATAAGTTGATCAAAAAGTTTCGGTAATTCGTCAACTTGTTTGGAGGCGGCAAGATCGGTGTAAAGAATCAGATGTTTACTTTCCAGACGGCGTATTCCCGTTTGTTTCATTGCGGATTCGTCGAGGGGTATTTCCGTACTCCAATGTTTGCGAACTTCTTTGCCAAAACGTTCCGCAGCATCAGAAGAAATTTCCTCCGCAAAAAAAAGAGAACCCTGAAAAATCCCAAGACACAAAATTGTAATAAGAAAAAGAAATCGATTTTTCAACATCGTAATCCGCTCTTTCCAAACAAAAATTCCGCCGAACCATTACTGCTTCTCAAACCATGTTTTGATAAGTTCCCGCAAGTCGTCCGCCGAATCGGTAAATTCTTCGTCCGTGAGCGCACGGTCAAGTATTGTAGAATCAATGAAAATCTCCGCCGGTTGTAACAGTTGATATTTCTGAATGATACGGTTTAACAGTAATTTTGTTTTTTTTTCGAGTTTATGGTATTGGCACAAATCATCAAAAAGCGGTTTATGACCAACCCGTTGACCTAATAACCCTAACAAACTCATAGAATACCTCGTTAAATGATTAACATGATTAAAACAGACTTAAAGAAACAGAAAAAATTCCATCGTCCGTGTGTTAATAATTATAAAATGATACTTTTACGATAACAAAAAAACAATCGCGAATAACCTTCCTATAAATATTCCGTAACCGTTCACCGCCATAATCAAAACGTTGTTTACTTTATGGAAAGAGGAGTTGATGATTGTTGTTTTTCGAGAGGTTTTGTTCGCCGGTTGTATGTGAAATCGGTTACGTACAAAATACCAATCAAAACACAAAAAAGATGGCTTTCTCTATCATAGGACAATCCGCAATTATACAAATTATCAATTATAAGAGCAGTTGCAATAAATAATCCCAAATAATTCCATACAGGAACGCCGTTTCGGAAATGATTCAGGGAAAATATCAGCCAAAATAAAAATGTAATCAGACCCAGTAAACCAAATTCCAATGTAATATTGATAAACTCGTTATGCGGATCAACAAAACCGGTTTTGTCTTTAACCTCTTTGCGTCCCAGTTCCATCCCATGACCGAAGATTGGTTTTTCGCAAATGGAAGGAAATATTTGTTTCCATATCATAAGCCGATCGTGTGATTGAAGAGTATTGGTATTGTTGAGTATATCTGTTGTAAATTCTTTTATATCATTTATTGTTCGGGTTGCTTTGCTTTCAAAAACCGGAGAGCAACATTGAGCGATGATAACTGTTAAAACACAAAAGAGAACCGCCAATATCCCGCCTTTTTTCCAATTCCAACTAATAATCAATACGGAAATCGTACATAGAAACGACAATTGGGCTGTTCGGGAAGGGTTGAACCAAAACAAATAATAACCGATAAGACAAACCGTTCCCCACCGCAACAGCAAAAAACAAAGAGTCAAAACATAACGCCGTTTCCGAAACGGGAAAAGCAGCAAACCGATTGGCGAAATTTGGGCGGCTTCTTTCATGCCGAGTAGAAACGAAAGCGGTAGAAAGCGTCGGACTAACGGAATATTCCGGGAAGTAAACGGAACGCAAATCCAAAGTCCCGACCAAAGAACAAGTCCCATACCAAAATGGATTTTGTTTCGGTAGAGGTTGAGCGAACTTACATCGACCAACCTGTAAGATTCCGGCAATAAACCGGAACCAAAAAGCAATACCAAAATCCAAAGTAGTATAATTGCGGAATTGATTGATGAGAGAGCGGTATTCCATGTTTCTTTTTTGAGAAGCAGAGTTGCAATAATGAGTGAAAAGAAGAGCGGGTAATGCCCCCACCAATACCGTGTTGATTCGAGCAGGACTTTATAATCGCCGGTAATCAGCCAATCCCGAAAGATTCCCGAAAATGTTAAAACAATAAACGGCAGCGAAACCAGAATGAGCGTATTTTTTTTCACAAAATCGCAACGTTCCCGCCAATGACCGGAGAGAAACCAGAAAAGCAAAATCAACAGAGCAAAAACATCCGCTGCCGAAATTGAAATGGCGGCGATAACCGGATAAGCGATTGCCAACCGGATTGCCGCGCGATGGAAAAAATTTTGCCAATGCGGTTTTTCGTCTCCGTAGAGAAAAGTGTTCATTAAAATATCCTTCTTGAATTGATTTTATTTGAAATGGATTTTATTTGAATGGGTTTGTGGGGTGGGGGGTGGTTGGCAAGAGTTGCCGGCATTTTATTTTACACCACTCATTTTATAAAGCGGTATTTTTTCGTATTTTGTGAGCCAAAGCGGGAATAATTTCTTTATTTTCTCCGGCGATGTAATAGCTTTCACCTCCGTCGGCGACAGTTCGGGCGAGGATTGTTTTCCAGGGGCGGAAATAATAGCGCGGATCGTTTTTTTGGGGGGCTTCGTGAATATCCTGACCTTCGAGCGGCAAAACATCAACGACCGATGTTGTAAAATGAGCGATTTTTTCGTTGTTTCGGTGTTTGATATTTCGGGACATTGCCAATGCTTTGAGATAGACTTCGGGACCGACGGTTTGGCTTCCGAAGTTATAAAAGCAGCCGCCTTCCAGATTCATAATACTTTGGGTATAGATTAAAAAATCGGTATAAGAGGTTGCACCGGCAGCGGCTCCGTCGAAATCCGGCAATTCCTGATAAACATCGCAGCCGAAAACGATATGCACGGTTGCCGGAACACCGAGTTTGTAGGCATTCCAAAGCAGGCTGTTTTTCCGGTAGGGGAAATTTTCACGGTCAATCATTTTCCCGACAGCTTCGCCCAAGCCGGTTCTGTTGTGGAAACCTTCTTTAATTGCCGAGTTGAATTTTTCGCCGGTATCTGTCCAGAGTCCGAATTGACCTTGACTGGTGTAGCGGGCAAAATTTTCCAATGTTCCGCCGACCATTGCGAGTTCGAAATCTTGAAATGCGGCGGCTCCGTTGAGGGCGTAATGAGTTACGTAGTTTTCTTCCATGAGTTTAACGAGAACCGGGCTGATGCCGTTGTGGATTACCGAAGCCCCAATCATCCAGAGAACCGTACTTTTCTGTTTTTGGGCATTGAGAACGCGGTCGGCTAAAATATCCAAAGACGGATGATTCAGCAGCACCGGAACATCGGGATCAATCATATTTTTTTGGGTGAAATCGGGGATTCGTTCGGTGATTGATTTTAGTTTCAAGCGGGAACGGTCAAATAATTTGAACGGCATGGGCGGGCGGTTAACGGTTACGCAGAGGGATTAGGTTGATTGGGGGCGGTGTTGGAGACGGCGGATTTACGGATTGATTGGCGGTGTTGATTGACTGTATTGATTTACAGTGTTGATTTTTCATATTTTGTTGTTTGTGGGTTTATAATTTACAATGTTTATTATTTTATTCACAAATATTTGTTTTTCAAGAGACGCTGAATAGTTAATAGTTTAGAGTGAATAGTTAATAGTATTGCGGGCGGAATTTCTACCGCAACGCAATAATCCCGCTTGCGAACTATCAGATACTTTCCCTTACCTGCTCAAACATTGAAAACATGGCAAAAATGTCGTATTTTGTAATTATTGAGCCGATTGTTTTTTTGTGGGTTTCACGGTCAAAGAATCATTGTATCTATTCAGTGATTTGTCTCGACAATAGGGCTGAAAGCCCTTCATCAGTAGCGTAGAGCAACGCCCTACGAAAAAGGAACACAACAAAACACAAGGTAGGCAACCGTTCGGCGGACGATTGTGTCGGCGTCAACCGACTTTTACAAATGTGGTAGGAGCGAAAAAAAATTCCCCTGAAATATTGGGAGAATCAAGGTTTTTTACCGAAATAGAACCTGCTATTTCAATTTTCTTTCCTATTTTAACGGTTAAAAAGCGGACAAATTCCAAACCCGA
>JAITQV010000383.1 GCA_031288765.1 Planctomycetaceae bacterium | reverse complement strand
GACCGAATTGTTTTCTTTTGCGGCAATTTTGGTCGAATTTGTATCTTTTTTGAACATTTGGACGTGCAAAATGCAAAAAATGTCGTGCGACAATCGGCAATTGTCGTATGACAACTGGCAATTGTCGTGTGACAACCGGCGATTGTCGTGCGACAACCGATGATTGTCGTGTGACAATTGGTAATTGTCGTATGACATTTTTTGAAATTTTGGGGGTTCATGGTTCATTTTTTGTGGTTTTGTAAAGAAAAGGTAGGTAACAGATTAGTTATTAGTTGATAGTGAATAGTTAATAGTGGAGACGCAAGCGGAATTATTAGTGCAAGTGGTAGGGGCGAAGAGTTTTTCGCTCCTACATTGCCGCCTACCTTCTAAATTGTTAATTGTTAGGCAGGCAACCGTTTGCCGAAGGTTTTTCACCCACGGCTTTCACCTGCGGTCACCTGCCGGAAAACATCAAACCGGCGGAATAGGACGAAAAATTTAGTGTGGAATTGCGACCACTTCTCCGTCGTTGACACAGGCGAGGCGTTTTAGTATGGTAACAGGAGTTGTAATGGCAATAGCATGAACGGAGCCGTCCCCCATTACGAAATTACAAATTCCCGGATGCGGTCCGCCGAAACCATACCATTGAATAGCGCCTTCGTGATCATGTTCATAATCTGCTCCCCATAAAGGAACATCAACCGGAGTACCGTCACGAACAACAAACACGGTTCGTGTTGATGCAATTGAACGAAAATATCCGCCGGTTAAATAAGAACAATCATCACCGAAATCGACAACATCATTTGTGGGACATTTTCCGATTTTATTTTTAGGAATATGCTTTTCACCGATGAAAAACTGATTACTCACTCCGTCTGTAATCCAGGCGAAGGAATCACGAGGAACCCACCAACTAATACCGCTAACGGAAGTACACACCCGAAAAGGTCCCCGATGATCAACGCCATTCGTGTCGTAATTGGAGTCCCACCAATTTATCGTGGTAGAATCGGAATAAAACACGGTAGCGTAATCGCCCAACGGTCCCGGTGCACTACTATTCCACGGATCATTTGGATTTGTGGCGGACGGACTATCTCCTCCGGCATCTTTATCCGTGATCTGAACACCGTTGCGTCGTGACGGACATTTCATTATGGGAACAGAGCCAAAACCTTTACGTTGCTCTTCGTTCAAATGATCAGCATCTTCTGCAGCCGGGCTGGACAAATCATTCCACCATGTTTTGTCCAGGAAGCCGCCATTACCTTTATGATCCGACATGATCGCATGGAGACTATTTTGCTCCAAGTATGGGAAAATCTCCGAGAAAGTTGAACGCGCGTAATTGCTGGTTTGACTTGGCGGCAAAGCATTATTTGTGTCGTGGAAATTTTGTACACCGATTCCAAGTTGTTTGAGATGGTTGGTACACGACATCCGTCTTGCCGCCTCACGCGCCGCCTGAACCGCCGGCAACAACAACGCAATTAACACGCCGATAATTGCAATGACCACAAGAAGTTCGACCAACGTAAAGCCGAACAGTGAAGAACGGGAAAGAGTTGAGTGTTTAGTGGAGAAGAGTTGGGAAAACCAAGACGTTTTGTTTTCCGTTCTTAACTCTCTACCTAATCCTGCCCCCCCCCCCTGGTTTACCAGGCTTTTCCATTTTAACATTGGAATTTTCTCAAAAAAATTCCCCAAAAACACAATCAAACATCTCACAAAATTTTCCATTGTAAATCTCCTTTGATATTACAAGGTTAACATTGAATTTTCCTGCAACCGTTCACCAAAAAACGCTTGGCAAAAACAAAACCGGTCACAAATTCAATAACACCCATTGTAACCCGCCTCCCAAAAATCTACAAGGGGGAATTTCGTCTATTTTGATTTTTTCCAAAAATTTTTGTTCTAAGCCCGCAGCAACCGTTCGCCTATCAACTAATATGTCGCCCTTTCAGGGCTTAATAAGTTGTTTATGGACATTAACCCGCCGCGTTGCGGCGGGCTAGCTTATTTCGCCCCTTTGGGGCTTTATGATGTTGAGTGTTCCGATCCGTAGGTTGCGCTTCGCTCCACCTACGGTTATGCACATCACACCCCTGGCGGGGTTAAGATTCAGTATTAATACTGAAAACATGTTAATACTGAAAACAAAGGACTGAATAATAAAACCAAATCACTCGAACTTCCCAATAAACAAATTGACATTGCCGGTAAAACCGGTATAAATGTAAGAAAGTTTAACACACGTCGGTTGGTGTCATAAAATTTTGCGGATGCGCAACCGGATTATTTGCCGTTTTTAGATAATTTATCCCCAATATTTATTCGTGCGAATACGTACAACACCCAAAAAATCGTGTTAATCAAAAAATTGGTCTTTTACATTACACGCAAAAATGTTATAATCCTTTGCACTTAACGGATTTTAATAAACATCCCGCTTTATTTACAGTCAAAGAACAAAACAATTGAGAATCCCGAAACCCCCGCTTTTCACAAATCTCATACCTAAAAAGTAAAGACTTTTGAATATTTTTCGGGTAAAAGACGGTTTTGGGGAAATCTCTCAAAAGAGAAATTTATCATTCGGATTGCTGAGCGGCGGTTGCCATCAACCCCTTCATAAAGTATATTTTAACGTGTTCATTAAATAAATTACTTCAATTCCCTTAGATTTATCAAAAAATAAAACCATGCAGCCTTGGTCCATTGGAGTTTTTGCGAGTATTGACGCCGGTCTCGGAGTCAAATTGGAAGTTGTTCGCGATCTTGGTATCGAGACAATTCAACTTCACACTCCCCACAAAACGAGCCGCACTCCTGAAAATGCCGCCGTTTTTACCAAACTACTTTCCGACTACAAAATTACCATCACAACGGTTTTTCTCGGTTTTGAAGGCGAAAGCTACGAAACTATCGAAATTACCGCTAAAACCGTCGGCTTCGTCCCGCCGGCAACCCGAGCCGCAAGATTGACCGAAGCCTTTGAAATATCCGATTTTGCAAAATTGCTTGGTGTAACCGCAATTGGTTCCCATATTGGTTTTGTCCCCCATGACCGCACTTCGCCGGACTACAAAGAAGTTGTGGAAACAATTCGCGGTCTTTGCGATCATCTCGCAAAAAATAATCAGGCATTGCATTTGGAAACCGGTCAGGAATCCGTCGATTCGCTCCTCACATTTATCAGCGATGTTCAGCGGGCAAATCTGTTTATCAATTTCGATCCGGCAAACCTGATTCTCTACGGAATCGGCGATCCGATTGGAGCGTTGAAAACGGTTGGGCAGTATGTTCGCGGTGTTCATTGCAAAGACGCTTTGGCGACAACCGGTCAACCGGGCGTGGATTGGGGACGCGAAGTTCCCTTCGGAACCGGTCAAGTCAACGCCGAACTGTTTCTCCGAACACTTCACGAAACCGGTTACCGCGGCGCCTTAACCATCGAACGCGAAATTCCCGAAGAACCGCAACGCCAAAAAGAGGAAATTAGTCAGGCTGTTCAATTGATTTCCCAACTCAAAACCAAAATCCTCAACATTTAATCAGACGCCCCAAACCCAATCCTATAACCATGCCCTTAGTGAAAATTACGGTTCCTCATCAACTCGGTCAGGAAAAAGCAACAGAACGGTTAAAACAAAAACACGCCGAAATTAAACAGCAGCATACTTATACGGTTACTGATCTGACGGAAACGTGGATTGATCCCCATTCCATGGAATTTGCCTTCAAAGTGTATGGTTTTTCATTAACCGGTTCCATTCAATCTTTGGTCGATTCCGTGATGATTTCCGTTGACTTGCCTGTTGCCGCTATTTTGATGAAACACACTATTGAAAGCCAAATCAGAAAAGAACTTGTTCAGGTATTAAGTTAAACCGGAATATTGGTAAACCGGTGTACTTATGATTATTTTTTCAAACCCTTACTCAAATATCTTTATGAGGTGAAATATGACACGTGTTCTTGTTGCCGACGATTCCAGTACAATGCGGAAAATTATTCTGCGTTCGTTGCAGGCTGTGGGTGTTAAAGATGTTGCTGAGGCGGCGGACGGCTCGGAAGCTGTTGCGATTTTTGCTCCCGGCAAATTCGATATGGTTCTAACCGATTGGAACATGCCCGGTATGACCGGTTTGGAAGTGCTTAAAGCAATCCGGGCACAAGATGCAAAAATTCCGGTAATCATGGTAACAACAGAAGCCGAAAAAAGCCGCGTCTTGGAGGCAATTCAAGCCGGTGTTACCGATTATCTGGTTAAACCCTTCACTCAGGACGTATTAAGAGAAAAACTCGAAAAACACGGTTGTTGATCTTTGGGCTGTAAAAACGGGAAATTATGTTAAATGTACCGGTTTTTGCAAAAAAATGTTTATCAATACCTGTTTTTTATCTTGTATTGGATAGAATAAATTTTTATTATCGTTTCTATGAGGTACACTTTCCTAAGAAAACCGTGAGGTTTTGGTGTGCTGATTTCCATTCCGTTAAGGAGTCAACGATTATAAGCAAAAAAATGGAGATGTTAAAATGAATTTCAGAAACTTGGCAACAACACTGTTGGCATTTCTCTTTCTTGGGGTATTGGCGACAGCCTTAATGGATGTATTGCCGGCACAAACCAGCAGCAACAGTAATAATGATGACAATTCTAATCCGTACTCAAATTATTCCGGTGTTCGGATTGATGCGGGCGGTGTTGTTCGTCGTGATTACACGCTTGATTACGGTCGGGTCAATGAACAATATCTGCAGTCGGCAAGAGCGTCGTATTCTCTATTACCGAAGGATGTTCAGGCGAAAAGTCCGGTTCGGTATCTTTCGTTGAACCGGCTTGAAAAAGCCGTTATCGACGCAAACGGGGCGGTTACGGAGGAGATGAAATATCTTGCCGGTATCCAGCGGATTCGTTATGTATTTTATTTTCCCGAATCGAAAGATATTGTTCTTGCGGGACCTGCTGAGGGTTGGTACCCCGGTTATGAAGGGGTGATGATGGGTGTAACCGGCAACCGTCCGGTTTGTGAGCTTCAGGATTTGGTGGTTGCTCTCCGTGCTTTTGCTCCCGGCAAAGAAGCAGCCGAAGTTGTTGGTTGTTCTATTGATCCGACGGAAGAAGGCAATGCCCGGCTGCAACAGTTTCAACAATCATTTGGTCGTTATGACGGACCGGGGCGTCGGGTTGCATTTGTTCGGGGATTGCGGGAAAGTCTTGGTATGCAAACGATTCGGGTGGATGGAATTCCGGCAACAACACACGCTGCCGGCGTCATGGTTGCTGCGGACTATCGAATGAAGCAAATCGGAATTGGGGCGGAGCCTGTTCCGCGCGGAGTCCGAATTGATACATTCATTGACAACGCCGAACCGTCCAATAGAAATGCGCTTTTCCGATGGTTTTTTGTACCGGATTATCAATCGGTTCTTTTGACGGAAGACCGTACCGGTATGGAGTTGATAGGTTCGGGCGTTAAACTTGTTGCCGAAGACGAAATTGTTACCGCAACCGGTGAACGAATTGTTCAAAAGGGAAAAACCGATAAAGCCAGTAAAGTTTTTTCCCGATCATTCACAGCGGAATATGCAAAGTTAGCGCAGAAATCGTTGGTATTTGCTCAGCTTCGTAATTTTGTTGACATGCTTGTATGTGCCGCTCATATTCAGAAAGAAGATTTTTACGGGAAATCGGGTTGGTCGATGGAATTTCTCGGCAATGAAGAAAAATATGCTGTTCAAACGTTTAGTGCACCTTTGCGGGTGGAGCCGGTAGTTGGTTCGGTGGTGCGTAAGGGTGTATTTATGGCGCCGATTGGCGGCGGGGTGGAGATTGAACCGCAAACGGCTCTTCAATCCAACAACGCTAAAATTGAAGAGAATGAGCAAATTACCAAAGTTCGGAACGGTGTCAAGTTGGAACTTCAACCGGGTCAATGGTGGTGGGATTAATTCCTGATTTGTTAGAATCAATAAAAAAACGCTGTAGAACGTAACTTCGTACTTACAGCGTTTTTTTTGTATCTATTCAGTGGTTTTCAAACTATTATGTAGAACAGACCTTATTTTCAACCTGATTTTTCAAACAAAACAACCCTAGTAGCCAAAATTTCCTCACAAAATCAACATTACCTTATTAAAAAATGGAAATAAGGTAATAAAGTTGTTATGGTGAGGGCAATGTTGCTACTAAGGTTGTTTTTTTTGAAAAAATCAGGTTGAAAATAAGGTTTTGTAGAAACATTCCACAGAATAATTCCGCGGAATTTCCGGTCAAGGAGTCTCAGGGGTGTAAAATTCCGCGGAAGTTTTGGTGAATGAGTCCGAAAGTTGAAAACTTTGACCGAATTTTTCGTCAATGAGTCCCAAAATAGAAAAATACATAGTGTATTTCTGCTCACAGAGTCTCAAAGTAGAGAAATACATAGTGTATTTCTGTTCACAGAGTCCCAAAATAGAGAAATACATAGTGTATTTCCGGTCAACGAGTCTCAAAGTAGAGAAATACATAGTGTATTTCTGTTCACAGAGTCCCAAAGTAGAGAAATACATAGTGTATTTCTGTTCACAGAGTCCCAAAATAGAGAAATACACAGTGTATTTCGGTTCACGAGTCTCAAAATCGAAAAAATTGGAGAGAAGGGTATATTTTGTTGTTTGGAGGTGGTAAAATAAGTTTTCGGTAATTGGGAAGTTTTGTTGCGGCGCCTAACTGCAATCGCCATACTTCCTGTTTGAAAAATGTTTTTGAAACTCTTTTAATGTTTACAATGTTATGACAAATTTATTATCACGCCGTTGTTTTTTGGGTATG
>JAITQV010000326.1 GCA_031288765.1 Planctomycetaceae bacterium | reverse complement strand
AACATTTATTTTTCTCCTTTTAATTTCAGCAGGAGGTCAACTTCTCCCACAGTGATATTTAGATTTTGTGCGATTTGGCGGGGAGTGTAACCGTAATTGGCGAGCATTTCGATTTGTTTTTGCAAATCAAGACGTGAATCGGCAGTTGGTTGCGAATTTACGGGCGAAGCGGCGGCAACAGCAAAAACTTTTCCATGTTCCCGCTCTGCCAATTCGTCGTCGTACAACGAACCGAAGGACGGATTTTCCGGTTTTTGCAACGGTTTCGTTCGTGAAACGGTTCCCGCAACACCATGCCGCAAACTATTGTTTGTCATTTCCTGCGAATAGGCTGGTTTTTCGTAATACGAAGATTTTGTTTCTTTTCCTGTTTCCGATAATTTTTCCTCTGACTTTCTTTCCGATAACCCTAGAGAACCCAATGTCAAGGGATTATTTGTTGAAAGTGAAATTGTCGGCGGAAGCCGTTGTCCCAATAATTCCAATGATTCGGTTGAAGGAGATCGTTTTGCGGGTTTATTTTCTTTTTTTGACTCTTCTATTTTAAGAATTGTTGCGCGGGGAATGGTTTCCAATGTTCTATCCGTACCGGATTCTTGAAACCGGTCGGGCTGGAGATCATTCAACACGAGTGATTGTGCGGGAAGTTCGGCGGTGCCGGCTGGTATCAAATTGGGAAGGTTTTCCGGCGGTTTTGGCAGAGATTTTTCTTCGTTGGGAACATCGGGAAGAGAGGGTGTTTGTTCTTCGTTTTGCTGAGATTTCGTGTTGAATTGAGTTTTGGCGAGTTCTTCAAACCGTTCGAGCAACAATTCCATTCGATTGGCAACCCGATTTGCTTCTTGGGTAAGAGTTTGGAGAACAACCATTTTGGAGTCAAGCGTCCCAATCATCTGACGACCGATTTGGTGAATTTCCGCTTCCCATTTAGCGATATTACGGGGAGAATAGGCTCCGGTAAACTGTTTATCCGACAAATCAGGAAGCGGTACACGTTCCGGTGCGGTGGAATATGATTTTTCGGGCTTTGTTTTAACGGTTTTTCCTATTGGGAGTTGCCGTTTTCGCTCGGCTTCTTGGGCAGCTTCGAGAGTTGCGCGGCGTTTGGCTTGCAATTCCAATTCGCGTTGCCGGCGTTTGAACTGGTGTAACAACAGCGATGCAGTGATGATAACAATCCCTGCAATCATATAAAACATCGTATTGTCCGAATCAAAAAGCATTGTTTTTCAGAATCATAAAATTTTTCGGGACACCGGCAAGGAATTGGATTTGCTCTGAAACTGCCTATTTTTCTTAACCACAGAATACACGAAACACACGGAAATTAGTAAATTGATACGATTACAAGTTTATTTTTTGAGGATACAAAATGAATGCAATAACAATGAATACAATAACAAAACAACATTTTTGTGCCCTAATTCCCTATAAATAAACTAACCTTTAAGTTGTACGCCAACATTATTACGATTACAAATTCCGTGTATTTCGTGTATTCAGCGGTTAATAAAAATAGACAATTACACTATTAACTATTAGCTAATGTGGTTTTTCCTCTGTTTTTTCAGGAGTTGGGGTGGAGGGTTCTGTTTTTGGGTTGGTTTCCGCAGGTTTGCCCGGCAAATCCGCAGCATGATCGCCAAATTCATTTTTCAGAAGCGAACCGCCCTCCAATGTCTTTTGAACATCAAAATCTTTGGAATCATTGAGGAACGGGTCTTTTTTATCAATTTCGACTTTGAAATCATCTTGTTTTGGCGGTTCGGCAACTTTTGCGGCGGCAAGTTCGAAAAATTTTTGTGTATTGGCACGGGAAATCAGGAGCAATTGTTTTTTTGCTTTTTGTCCGAGAAATTCGTTTGACCATTGTTCTGTGATTTTTTTGTATTCTTTTTCTGCTTCGGCGAGGTCATTTTTTCCGACGCGCACTGCCGCCAATGTTTCCCACGATTGTGCAAGCCCAAAACTTGCCTGCAAAAGAATATTTTTATCTTTGGCGTTTTTTTGGAGATATTGGAATTGTTGGATTGATTTTTCGAGAGATTCTGTTGCTTTGGATTTATCGGAGAAGAGCAGATGGCAACCTTCGCCGAGTCGGATTTGTGCTGATGTCAAACGTGCTTGTTCGGCGATGGTACCTTTTGAGGTTTCCGCCAAAAGTTCCAATGCCTCCGTACTATTTTCGGAGTGAATGGCGGTGTAATATCCATTCCAGATTTGAGCTTTATTCCATTCCGAGATTCCGGCGGAACCGAAAAACGCTCCCAGCAAAATCAAAATTGCAAATGTTCCGCCGCTGATCCAATAGGCGTTTGGTTTGATCCATTCTTCATATTGGGTAATAAACCAATTTGCTAATTCGTTTTGTGCTAACTGATGCCGTCGATTGCTGTCCATGATTTTTTTGTTTGGTTTGGGGTTCATTGGGAAAAGGAGTCCGGAACTTTTTCCCGCATTTGAAACGGCATGACTGTTTATCAAATATCGAAGGTTAGCAAAAGGTTCCGAACTTCTTTTTGCAGTTAAGGGTGTTAAGTATAGAGTAAACCCATAAAGCATGTCAAGAGCAACTTGCAAAAGACCCGCAACTTCGGAAAACTTATCGATAAATTTCGGAAAACTGTATCTATTTCAGTCGTTTATCGAGCAATTACGTAAAACCAACCTTATTCCCAAACAAAACAACCTCAGCAGCCAAGAAGTCCACACACTATTAACCTCATTTAAAGGGTAAAAAATGAAGCAATGAGTTCGGTTTTTGAGAAAAATTACCGGCTATT
>JAITQV010000310.1 GCA_031288765.1 Planctomycetaceae bacterium | reverse complement strand
AATAACAAATAGTTAATAGTTCGCAAGGAAATCAAAAGGTAGGCGATGTTTCGCCGAAACATCGCATCGGCGTTAGCCGATTGGGAACCAATTTAACGACGGTAATTGACAATGTTTTTGTTTTGGTTTTCGTCCGCCGACAAATTTCCCTGTCGGCTAACGCCAACGCAACCCTTCGGCGAAGGGTTGCCTACCTCTTGATTTCTATCCGTAAATAAATTAAATCTTAATTATCTTAAAAACATTCCTCCAAATAATTACCGAAACCGGCAATTCATAATAGAAAATCCATAGCGGAATTGAGTATAAATCGGATTTTTACACCAACTTGGGAATATCAGGAAATATTTTCACATAATCCTTTATTGCAATCCCTTGTCATATCAACCTTTTATTGTTCTAATGTTAGGATATTTTTAACAGACATTGCCGCCCATGGCTCTTTCAGCATTGCCAACAACGGCACAAACCCCCAAAATAACCACTTCCGTGCCAAATCTTCCCGATTATTCCACGCTTTTTGGTCCGCCCGACTTAGTCCGGCTTGTTCAGTATCAGGCGGCAACCCAACCCAATGAATCCGCTTTCATCTACCTCGCAAACGGAATCGATAACGAAATCGTCATGAGCAACGCTCTCCTTGATCGGTCGGCACGCCGTATCGCCGCTTGGCTCCAACAACAAAATATGTTCGGTCAACGTGTTCTGCTGCTTTATCCGCCGGGACTCGATTTTATTGCGGCGTTTTTTGGTTGTCTTTACGCCGGAGCCATCGCGGTTCCGGTTTATCCGCCGCGAAAAAACCGCTCCATTCTCCGTATTCTGACTGTCGCCGAAACCTCCGGCGCCGCTGTTGCCCTCACCACCGAAGATGTGCTGAAAGGTGTCGGTAACTTCATTGACGAGGCTCCCTATCTCAAAGAAATCACCTGGCAGGCAACAACAACTATTCAAGAAGGATTCGAAGAAAATTGGCATAACCCCGAAATCAACGCCAACACCATCGCCTTTCTCCAATACACCTCCGGCTCAACCGGAAACCCCAAAGGTGTTATCCTAACACACGGCAATTTAATTCATAACTCCCGCATGATCTATCAAGGATTCGAACATTCGCGAACCGGTCAAGGCGTTTTCTGGTTGCCGAGTTATCACGATATGGGACTGATCGGCGGAATTATTCAGCCGCTCTACTGCGGAAGACCCAATGTGATTATGTCGCCGTTGACGTTCTTGCAAAAACCCTTTCGCTGGCTCGCGGCAATCACAAAATATCACGGAACAACCAGCGGCGGTCCCAATTTCGCTTATGATCTTTGTGTCCGCCAGATTACGGAGGAACAAATCGATCAACTCGATTTGCAAAGCTGGAATATCGCCTTCAACGGCGCCGAACCGGTTCTTGCGGAAACAATGGAAGCATTTACCCGAAAATTTGAGCGTTGCGGTTTTCGGTACGAAGCGTTTTATCCTTGTTTTGGTTTGGCGGAGGGAACACTTCTTGTTTCCGGCGGTTATCAGAAGTTGCCGCCGGTTATCCGGTCATTGGATGCGGCAGCCTTATCTGTCGGGAATGCGGTTGATGCCGTACCGGAAACCGGAAAAATAACCCGTCAGGTTTCCAGCGGAAAAAATATTCTTGCCGATCAACGTATTGCGATTGTTGATCCCGATTCTTGTGTTGAATGTTCGGAGCGGGTGGTCGGCGAAATCTGGGTTCGCGGTCCCAGTATGGCGAAGGGTTACTGGAACGCCCCCGAAGCAACCCAACAAACCTTTCACGCCCGAATCGCCGAAACCAACGAAGGTCCGTTCATGCGAACCGGCGACCTTGGCTTTATGATCGAAGGCGAATTGTTCGTAACCGGACGAATTAAGGATTTGATTATTATACGCGGTGTGAATCTGTATCCGCAGGATATTGAAAGGACGGTTCAACATGTTGACCAACATCTTCGGACATCGGGAGGCGCCGCTTTTATGGTTCGGGACGATTCGGAACGGCATCAGGAACATCTCGTGATCGTTCAGGAACTCGAACACCGCATCAACGGCGAAACCGAACCGATTTTCGGGGAGATTCGCCGTGCGGTGGCGTTGGAACACGAAATTCCTGTTGCGGCGATTGTTCTTGTCAAGCCGAAAAGTATTCCCAAAACATCCAGCGGCAAAATTCAGCGTTATCTCTGCCGCACCGCATTTCTGAACGGTACACTCAGTGAAGTTTCACGATGGATTTCACCGGATGTGTCGTTCCGTTTTATCGAAGGCGGCGAAACGGAAAACGCGTTGCATGAGGCGGTTGGTTTGACGGATGCGGACGATCACCGCCGGCTTGTTCGCGGGGCGGCAGAGTCTTTGAAAGCGGAAACAACCCAAACGGAATCTCCAACTCAGCCGAAACGGATTCTTATTCAGGAAGATTCGTCCGCGCACACGGTGTTGTCGTTAATTTCGCAGGATGAAATTGCGGCGATTATTTTGGAAGAGGTTCGAAAGGTTGCCAAAGAGCGGGCGGTTCATTTGACGCTTGAAACGGATATTACGGAACTGGGTCTTGATTCGCTGGAACGCATGGAGATTCTCGCTTCGTTGGAAGACCGGTTCGGCGGGCAATTTCCCGAATCCGTCTTGCCGGAATTGTTCACGGCTCGGCAAGTTCTCGATGCGGTGCTGATGTATCTCGGATCAGGTCTTCGCAAACCGGTTCACGAAGAAAAAAGTATGCTGCGTGAAATTCCTGAGGAGTATGACCACATCGCAAAGTTTCCCGAATATCAACATCTGAAAACAAATCTGGATATGATTCGGAATATCGGACTCAACCGGTTTTTCGATGTTCACGAAGGAATTACCAATGATCGCGCAACAATCAACGGGAAAGAATACATCAACTTTTCAAACTATAATTACGTCAACACGTCGGGCGATCCCGAAGTAACACGTGCGGCGGTCAAGGCGTGTGAACAATACGGGACAAGTGTTTCGGCAAGCCGGCTGGTTTCCGGGAACAAACCGATTCATCGGGAACTTGAAGCGGCGGTTTCGGCGTTTCTTGGTTGTGAGGATACGCTGGTGTTTGTGAGCGGTCATTCGACCAACGAAGGCATAATCGGACATTTATTAAATGAAAAGGACATGATTCTTTTTGATTCGCTGGCGCACAACAGTATTGTGGAAGGGGCGTTGCTTTCGGGGGCGCGGCGGCGTCCGTTTCCGCACAACGATTGGGAAGCGACAAACTGGATTCTAAACAAACATCGTTCCGAATACCGCCGTGTCTTGATTGCGGTGGAAGGGGTGTACAGTATGGACGGCGACTATCCCGATTTACCGAAACTGATTGAGGTTAAAAAGCGTCATCATACGTTGCTGATGGTTGATGAAGCCCATTCGTTGGGTGTTCTCGGCAAAACCGGACGCGGTATCGGCGAACTTTTTAACGTCAACCGTTGTGATGTTGATATTTGGATGTGTACATTGAGTAAAACATTGGCGAGTTGCGGCGGTTACATCAGCGGTTCTAAGGAGTTGATCGAATATTTGAAATACACGGCGCCGAATTTTGTGTTTAGTGTGGGTCTTTCACCTCCGAATTGTGCGGCGGCGTTGGCGGCGATTCGCTTGCTGGATCGGGAACCGCAACGTGTTGAACAGTTGCGGCGTAATGCAAAATTGTTTCTGGAATTGGCGAAAGCGCGGAATTTAGACACCGGAACAAGCCGTGATTCGGCGGTTATTCCGGTGATTCTCGGCAATTCCCTGCTTGCATTGAAAATATCGAAGGCGTTGTTTGACAGGGGCGTCAACGTACAACCGATTTTACATCCGGCGGTTGAGGAAAAAGCCGCACGTCTTCGTTTTTTTATTACATCCGCACACACCGAAGAGCAAATTCGTTATACGGTTGAGATGTTGACCGAATCGCTTGCAACATGCCGTTTGTAATGCGGGGTGTGAGGTGCATAAGCGTTCATAAGATAGGCCCGTTGGGTGAAAGCCCTTCGCCGTAACGGTTGCGTCGGCGTCAACCGACCTTCGTATATGTGGTAGGGGCGAAAAATTTTTCGCCCCTACATTGCGGCGGTGGTTGAAAACCCTTCGGCGAAAGGCTTTCAACCAACAGTTGCTTAGCTCCTGTCAATCTACGTGAATAATAAACACGTTTATTGAAAATACGAAACAGCGTTTTGGAATATCGCCAAACCGTTGCCGTTTGCGTGTTGTTTAAGAGAATCGGAAGTGATTTTCCGTGTCCAATTGGGATGTTGAGTGGGATCGACGCAGCGTTCGGGGTGAGGCATCATACCAAATATCCGCCCCGAAATATCACAAACCCCGGCAACATCCAACATCGAACCATTAGGGTTGTCCCCCGCATCATATCGAAGCGCAAACTGTTGAAGCGGCGGCGTTAAGTCTTCACGAAACACAAACCGCCCCTCCGCATGAGCAATCGGTAAATACATTGATTCAATACCGCGCAAAAAAACAGAGTTGTTTTTTTCTGTTCGGAGATGAACCCAACGGTCAATATAACAGCAGGCGGGAAAATTCCATGTTAAGGTCGCAAGAGAACCGCCGGAATCTTCTTCAAGCAGAAGCCCCGACTTCAAAAGGACTTGGAAGCCGTTACAAATCCCAAGAATCAGTTTGCCGGCATCACAAAACCGCCTGAATGTGTCCGCCAAATGATTTTTAATTTTCAAAGCAAAAATCTTCCCCGCCGCAATATCATCCCCAAAACTAAATCCGCCCGGAATACAAAGAATATTGGCACGATCTAAAATTGTATGTTGTTCCAAAACACTGTTGATATGGAGAATCTCAACCGATTTCGCCCCCGCCAATTGAAAAGCATAAGCCGTTTCCTGATCGGCGTTGGTTCCGGGAGCACGAAGAATCAAAACATGGGACATAACCGGCAAAATGTTGTACTTGGAAAGTGGTGTTGTGTTGCGTAAGAATGAATATTGGGAGGCGTGTTGTGTTTCGGCAGCATCGTAACCCAACAGCATTAAATTACCATAACTCCGGTTACCAAACAAGAGGACGCCGACAAAATTATCCGGTAATTATTCAGTGGAATGTTTTGTTTGTTCTAAACCCGTAGGGCAAGATATCCATAACCGGCGGTGAAGGCAACTATTGCCTACTAAAATAGATTGCCCTTTCAGGGCGAAGTTGTTGCAAGACATCTTAACCCGCAGCGTTGCGGCGGGCTGGTTTATATTGCCCTTGCAGGGCAAACGTAAAAAATATTATTCACGCAAACAGTTTTAGAAATGGGAACAAGCCGCCTCCCGCCAAAACAACCGTAAATAAAAACCCTTCGGCAAACAATTGCCTTCAAGTCCCGCAAGGGACGAGATGTGCATAACCGTAGGTGGAGCGAAGCGCAACCTACGGATCCACAACCTCCAATACCACAAAGCCCTGCAAGGGCGAGATTATAATTAGTATCTGTTGAAAAAGAGGAGAAAAACGGAAGATTTGTTTTTTATTACGTTAATAATTATTGCGAGCACGGGCAGATTTTTGTAATTTTTGTCAAAAAAACAGTTTTTAAGATCTTTTTGGTACGCTGAAACCGTACCTTTATCGCAGTGCTGTGATTTTTGGAGCAAATTTTCGTAGTTTCGATTATTTTGCTTTGACCTTCTTAGGTTCTGCCGACATGAGAACAAGATTGTGACAGACTATCGCACAGCCTACCCCCCGGCAAAATCCCTTTAATCCTCGCAAACAACACCGAGAGAGACGATAAACGCGTTTTAAGCACGAAATCGTACCTTCTATTCCCGCACGAAAACATTGATACGATGCCATGACGACATCGCTTAAATCACTCAGACGTGTACCTGTCTATTTAAAAAAGTGGTCTTTACGTATTTAGTTTTATATTCTATAATTTGTACCTTATGAATAATTTATCCCCCCAAGAACGTTTTCATTATGACCAACGTCTCAGGCAACTTGAAGACGAGAATCGTAAATTG
>JAITQV010000191.1 GCA_031288765.1 Planctomycetaceae bacterium | reverse complement strand
CGTATCTATCTTGAAAATTAAACGGTTCATAGTTTTAAGGTATTCGGTTTGGACAATAGGGCTTTCAACCTTCTTTCAACCCTATTGTCGGGGCAAAACATTGAATAGACACCAAATTCATTGTCGGCTTGCCGACAACAGAGAATCACGCAAACCATAATAATTAAAAATTTGCAAATGTTGGGGGTTATGATTTTGGCATGGAAGTAGAAATTAGTCGGCTAACACCGACGCAATCGCTCGGCGAACGATTGCCTACCTCTTGTTGACATACTTTAAGAAAAAATTCCGGTGAAATATTATCTTATTTTTGTTTTTATTCGGAGGAATTTTCTACGGAGATTTATTGATTTGTTGGTCATTGATTTTCTATTGATAGGGATTTCCTACGGAGAAATCAGATTGCCGCAACGTATTGAATCCGCTTGCGACACTCCCCGCTTTCCACTATCAACTCTTCACTAATTCCGTTCTTGCCAAAAACAAAAATCTCGGCAACGTTATCAACAACTCTTGAAAAAAATAATATTCGGAGTAAAATACCCTCTCAATTCCGTTGGAAAATCAGAAAAATAGAAACAAACAAACACACAAAACAACACTGTCAATCCATCGTTTCAGTTAATAACATAAATCTATGTTACACAGAATGTTTCCGTTAAACATAAAACAAAAATCCGCTGAATTGTTATCAAAATTAAAACCACCGAAAATTTGAAACAATCAGGAATATTCCAAGTGTTTTATATTAAACGGTTTCACGATGCTCGTCCAAATAAAATATGCTTGTCAAAATTAAAACATTTTCGTTGCTTGGAATTGAGGCGGTGCCGGTTGATGTGGAGGTTGATTGCGCCGACATGGGAATTCCAAAAACAATTCTGGTGGGACTTCCCGAAACAGTTGTTAAGGAAAGCACCTTCCGAATCGAACGCGCTCTCAAAAATTCCGGTTTTTTCAATCCCATTCACCGAACCGTTATTAATCTTGCTCCGGCGGATTTGCCGAAACAAGCGGCATCGTTTGATCTTCCGATTTCGCTTGGTCTTTTGGCGGCAAGCGGTCAACTTCCGGCAACAGTTTTGAATCGGTTTGCGGTTGTCGGCGAGTTGGCGTTGGACGGTACCGTGCATCCGATTAAAGGAGCCTTATCAATTGCGTTGTCAACACGCGCCGTCGGTATCGAACATCTGATTGTTCCTGCGGAAAACGCCCCCGAAGCCGCTGTTGTCGAAGGTCTGAATGTGATTCCGATTTCCTGTCTTGCCGAAGCGGTTGGATTTTTGAACGGCGAAATTCAGATTGATCCGATTGCGTCGGTTGATTTGAGCATTTTTGAACAATTAAGCGAATCGGAGCATGATTTTTCCGATGTTCGCGGTCAGGAATCCGCCAAACGGGCAATGACGGTTGCGGCGGCGGGCGGTCATAACGTGTTGATGATTGGTCCGCCCGGAACCGGTAAAACGATGCTTGCCAAAAGGTTCGGAACCGTGTTGCCGAAATTGTCGTTGGAAGAATCGCTTGAAACAACACGTGTTTTCAGTGTTCTTGGTTATCTTAAAGGCGATGTTCCGCTTATTGCAACACGACCGTTTCGGGAACCGCATCACACGATCAGCGAAGCGGGACTTGTCGGCGGCGGTTCTCCGCCCAACCCCGGTGAAATCAGTTTGGCACACAACGGCGTTTTGTTTCTTGACGAGTTGCCGGAATTTAACCGCCGGACACTTGAAGTGTTACGGCAGCCGCTTGAAGACGGAACGGTTACGATTGCCCGTGTTGCGCAAACAAGTACGTTTCCGGCAAATTTCATTTTGATTGCGGCGTTGAATCCTTGTCCGTGCGGTTACCGTAACGATCCGCGGCGGCAATGCCGTTGTTCGTCTTTGCAAATTGAGCGGTATATTAATCGGATTAGCGGTCCGTTGTTGGATCGGATTGATATTCATATTGAGGTTCCGCCGATTGATTATTCGGAACTTTCCACGACCACGCCCGGAACTTCCAGCGCGGAAATCCGCACACAAGTTCTCGCCGCACGAAAAATTCAGGCGGAACGGTTCGCAAAATCGAAAATCCGTTACAACGCCGATATGTCGCACCGGCAGATTCTAAATTATTGTAAACTTAGCGAACACGGACATTCCATTCTCAAAACGGCGATGGACAATTTCGGATTGTCGGCACGTGCTCATGACAAGATTTTACGGATTGCCAGAACGATTGCCGATTTGGAAAATTCGGCGAATATTGAGCCGGCACACCTTTACGAAGCAATCAATTACCGAACCCTGGATCGAAAACTCTGGAAATAACGTAATACATATCTATTCCGTCGTTGCTCAACAAATGACTAAATAGATACAAATTTTTTGGAAAGTATAGTCCACAAAGCAAAGTGCCTAAAAATAATCTACCCTTAAAAATAAGGGCTTGTGATGTGTTTTTCTTTGGAAAGTACAGTTATGAAATACGCGATTATTATTCCAGATGGTTGTGCCGATTGGGCGGTCGAATCGCTTAACGG
The DNA here is from genome assembly GCA_031288765.1 of Planctomycetaceae bacterium. Lineage (GTDB taxonomy): Bacteria > Planctomycetota > Planctomycetia > Pirellulales > Thermoguttaceae > WRKP01. The sequence goes on along the minus strand of JAITQV010000191.1, from coordinate 2,247 downwards.
GCAAACTCCAATGCAAGCGGCTCATACCCCCAATCTTGATGCTTTGGCAAAAACAGGAATCATCGGACGAAGCCAAAATGTCCCCGCCGGCATACCGCCCGGCTCCGATGTGGCAACTCTCGGACTCTTGGGCTACAACCCCTCCCAATATTACACCGGACGCGCCCCGCTCGAAGCCGCCGCTCAAGGTATCCAACTTCAATATGAAGACTGGGCAATCCGGTGTAACCTCGTAACCGTCGAAAACAACATCATGAAAAGCTTCACCGCCGGACATATTTCCTCCGACGAAGCAAAATTACTCATCAATACATTAAATAATGAAATCGCCCCGACTTCATCAACCGGACTTCGGTTTTACTCCGGCGTTAGCTACAGAAACCTCGTTATCGCACGGGATCGGGTGCCGTTGTCGGGAAACACCAAAACCTATCCGCCGCACGATTATACCGACCAAAAAATCGATCAGGTCTTGCCGTCCGGTGACGGGAGCGCGTTTCTTCGTAACCTCATGGACGCAAGCCGTCAGGTCTTCGCAAAACACCCCGTAAACCGGCAACGGATTGAAACCGGAAAACTTCCCGCCACACAAATCTGGCTTTGGGGTATCGGACAAAAACCGCAACTCCCCTTGTTCACAAACCGCTTCCCCTCAACATCAATTCGTGGAGCAATGATTACTGCGGTTGACTTGTTGCGCGGAATTGCGTCGCTGATCGGGTGGGAAATTGTCAATGTTCCGGGAATTACGGGCTATGTGGATACGGATTTCGCCGCAAAAGGAAATTACGCCGCAAAAACTCTCCAAACTCATGACCTGGTGTGCGTGCATGTCGAAGCCACCGATGAAGCCGGACATGAAGGAAATGTTGAAAAAAAGGTAAAAGCATTGGAAGATATCGATGCTCAGGTGGTTCCGCCGATTCTTGAAGCGTTGAAATCGCATGGAGATTGGCGGCTGTTCGTTTCGCCGGATCACCCAACTCCGGTCGCCATTAAAACACATACTTCGGATTACGTTCCCTGGCTCCTGGCAGGAAACGATATAACTCCTTCAACCGCCTCCGCCCCAAGTTATAATGAAGAAACCGCCCGCAATTCCCGTTTCCGTTATGACAACGGCTGGGACATGCTGGGACAACTTTTTATCCGAAAATAACCCCGTTGATCCGCTTATGACTCACCAAAACAATCAACCTCCTACCGCACGTTCGGGAAAATCTGGCAATATCTTTGATCGTTTTATTCGCCAAATGTTTGAACGCATCACGGTATTTACCGACTTCCTTCACCATTACGCCAGCCCCAATTTGCTCGAATCCGTCGATTTAACCAAAGTTACACCGTTCCCAACACATTCCTTTGACCGGAACACCAAAGAACGAATCGCCGATTTAATATTCCTTTGCGGTCTGAAACACCAACCCGGTCAAATCGGGGTTATTATCGTGTTCGAACATGCCGGAGGTTCGGTTCATTTCCTGCCGAAACGGTTGCTCGAATACCTCGTCGGAGCATGGAATATCATTGCCGGAGATGAACACAAGAAAATCTTGCTCCCGTCGCCGTATTTTATCGTGATTAGAACCGGTAAAAAAAGTAAAAGAAAACGTAAATTACAAAAAACAAGCGATATGTGTGTCAAAGTTAAGGGATTGACGGTGGTAAATCAACTTGATTTCGATTATGATATGATCTGTTTACCGGATTTGGAACTTGAAAATTTATTGGGTAGCCCGTTGTTAAAGGCAACTCTCGGAGTTGCCAAAGTGTTGACGGAAGGACATCCCGAATACTTTTCGGACGCATTGCTGCCGCTTAAAAACTGTCCGGATTATGAAGAAAAACGCCGTGTTGTTAATCTTGCCCTTGAATTGTTTGCAAACTTTTTACGTGCAAGACATGAAAAACCAAATATTAGTGATATTGACCGTGTTTTAAGTCCGATTTTTAACGAACAGGAGAAACAAAATATGATTACCACAATTTTTGAAGATAAATTCTTGGAAGGAGAAAAACAGGGAATTGCCAAAGGAATTGCCAAAGGAAAAGCGGAGGCGATTCTCGATATTCTGAAAATGCGTTTTAAAAAGCAGGTTCCCCAATCAATCAGTAATAAGGTGTTATCGATTCGTGATTCGATTGTGTTGTCTTCGTTGACGGAATCGGCGATGACTTGCCAATCGCTCAAAGATTTTTCGGAAGACCTCTAATATGAATCCATCTCTTAAACACATTACAAAATTG
>JAITQV010000229.1 GCA_031288765.1 Planctomycetaceae bacterium | reverse complement strand
GCAACGCGGCGGGTAATAGTCAACAACCCATCAACGCCCTGAAAGGGCAACATATTAGTTGATAGTTAGTAGTGGATAGCGGATAGTTCGCATGCGGATTTAACATCTTGCAATAAATTTTCCGCTTGCGACACTATCCACTATTCACTATAAACTATCAACTAATATACTGCCCTTTCAGGGCGAAGGTTATTGATGTGATCTTAACCCGCCGCGTTGCGGCGGGCTGGCTTGTATCGCCCTTGCAGGGCGTAGGACAAGCCGGCAATAGGTTTCCGCACGGAAACAGGAATCTTAACCCCGCACGGGGTGTGATGTGCATAACCGGCGGTGAAGCGCAGCGCAACCGCCGGATCGGAATTTCCCAACCCGATACAAAAACAAAAGGTAGGCGGCCGCTCGCCGTAGCGGTTGCGTCGGCGTCAGCCGACTAATTTCTGTTTCCGCACGGCAACCATCAATCTCGACATTGGCGACATTTTAATTGTTATGGTTTGCGTGATTCCCTGTTGTCGGCAAGCCGACAACGCAATCGCTCGGCGAGCGATTGCCTACCTCTTGAATTGTTAATCAAAAGATTGGCGAATCGGTTATTGACAACTTGTTCGCAAAAATAGATAATACAAATGTCATTGCGGATCATTCGTATGTCATTACGGATCATTTGTATGCCGTTACGGATCATTCGTATGTCATTGCGGATCATTTGTATGTTATTACGGATCATTTGTATGTCATTACGGACGATTCGTGAGTAGGCACGAATGACTCGTGCCTACTCACGAATGACTCGTACCCGTCCACGGATGACTCGTACCCGTTCACGGATGACTCGTGCCTACTCACGAATGACTCGTGCCCGTCCACGGATGACTCGTGCCTACTCACAAATGACTCGTGCCTACTCACGAATGGCTCGTTCCTACAAACAGACAGTATATTATATGCCTCGAAAAACATATTATATGTCTTGAAAAACCTGCGCCGGGTTTGATACATGTCCGCTTTTTAACCGCCAAAATAGAAAAGAAAATTGAGAAAATAGGTTCTATTTCGGTAAAAAATCGTGATTCTCCCAATATTTCAGGGGAATTTTTTTTCGCCCCTATCACGTTTGCAAAGATCGGCTGTTGTTGGCGCAACCTTGTGTAAAAGCCCCTCAACATGCAATCGCCCGCCTTCCGAATTTTTAATCGTAAATAGATGCACAATTACCCGCCTGATTGTACCGTTGCCCAACAAATCACCAAATCAAGACTACTTTTTATCTCCGGTTATTTTGGTTGGGGTTTGGGATTTGATACGTGATTACTCAACAAAACAGCTATCCAACGAGTTTTACGGTTGTTTTGCAACACGATTTTCATAACCATTGTGAGAGGCGCCGATAAAAACATCCCAATAAGACCAAGCAGCCAACCCCAAAAAATCAACGAAAGAAGTACAACCAAACCCGAAATACCCAACCCTTCCTCAAGATAACGCGGCTCCACACCATAACCAAACAAAGTATTCACAATAACCAGCCAAATAAGAACAACAAAAGCCATTGCCGCTCCCTGATCCAGCAATGCCAATAAAACCGGCGGAACCAACGCAATAATTTGACCAATATTCGGGATAAAATTGAGAAAAAATATCAAAATGCCCCAAAGCAACGCATACTCAATACCAAGAAACCAAAGACCAACCGCCGTAACAAAACCCGTCAATAAACAAATAACCGTTTTAATCTTCATGTAATTCCATGTGTCCGCCGCAATTTTTTTGAAATACTCGTTGGATAAATCATTACCGTCAAATGCCGCCCGCACCTTCTCCGGTAACCGCGACGCCTCAATCAACATAAATATAACCAAAATAACAACCAATGTCGAAACCGTTGCTATATTCAAAAGTTCTTTGACGCCAAAATGAACATAACCAATAAGTGTGTCCAAATGAATAACATCAAAAAGCGAAAAACGTTCGCGGGATATTTCGGCGGTTTTTTGCGGTTGAGGAGTTTCTACGGGTTGGGCGCGGTTCACGGATTCCGCCGGCTCCTCCAAAAATATCGGAATCTTCGGAACGGTTTTTTCCACCCGGTCAAATTGTTGAACGGCATCGTTGATCCAATTGTCAAACTTGGCTACTCCGGCGGTTGCCTTTTCGCGATAAGCAGGTAAACGATCAACAAAATCTGTCAGCGAATAACTCAAAATCCACACAAGACCCATTCCAGACAAAAAAACAAGCAAAGATAATGCGGACAACGCCGCCCAATCGGAAAGCCCTTTTTGTTTTAGCCAACGAAGCGGCGGCGTAAGAACCATTGCAAAAAATATCGCCAAAAGAAAAGGTCCTGCAAGCGGTTGCGCCGCCTTAATACCCGCAAAAATCACAACAATCGACGCAAAAGCAATCAAAAATTTCATGCCGGATTCCTTACTAGGTTGAAATTTATTTATGGTAGAAAGTTTTTATATCCCCTTTCAACAGAACGAAGTATAGTGTTTTGTCCGTTCTCAACACAAGAGCAATTTTGAAAAATGTAATAGTTCGGGGGAATTGGGGGGATTATTGATTGACGCATATAAATCGGGACAAGCCGGCTATTGCCGACACAACCGGTAGGTGAAAAACCTTCGGCAAACGGTTGCCGACCCGATTGACAGAGATATAAATTTTTTAACCTGTTTTGCGTTAAAAAAATATTGTGTAAATATTGTGTGTTGAGGTTGCAGAGTAAAGAGAATAAGCCGTGAAATATCACAGCCCCTTGAAATATCACGGCTTTTCCCGTGAAATATCACGGATGATGAGAAAACAACAATTCCAAGTTTTAAAGAATAAATTGCAAAACCCTTTGAAAATCAGCATTAAACAACATTATTTGATTTTCAAATAAATTGGTATGGCAATTGCGAATTAATATTTCGGTTGCTTCGACTTTTGGGGGGAGTTGGCATGGTTTTTATGAAAATAACTTTCCATGTCAACTCTTTTATCTTTGTTTTTTCCAAATTGATTTTGGAAATTGACTCCCCAAAAAATTTATCGAATCCCCGTATTGACAATGTTGATGAATTCGACTATCATAAGACATACTATTTCGCTAGGCTTTCAGGTTTTTTACTTTCCCATTTAACTCAAGGAGTTTACAATGACAAAAATTTCCAAACAGATTACAGAATTAATTGGCGGTACACCGTTGCTGGAACTTACCAATTATGAAAAAAAGAACGGATTGAACGCGACCATCATCGCAAAACTCGAATATTTCAATCCTGCCGGAAGCGTCAAAGATCGTATCGCTGTTGCAATGATCGACGATGCGGAAAAAAAGGGTGTTATCAAATTCGGAGCCACGCTTATTGAACCAACCAGCGGTAATACCGGAATTGGTTTGGCGGCGGTTGCTGCGGCACGCGGTTACAAACTGATTCTCACCATGCCGGAAACAATGAGCATCGAACGCCGCAATTTGCTCAAAGCTTACGGCGCCGAACTCGTTCTCACCGAAGGCGCAAAAGGTATGAAAGGCGCCATCGCCAAAGCCGAAGAATTGCTCAAATCAACGCCGGGAAGTTTTTCGCCCGCTCAGTTCGATAACCCGGCAAACCCCGAAATCCACAAAAAAACCACCGGACCCGAAATCTGGAATGATACCGACGGCAAAATTGATTATTTTGTTTCGGGCATCGGTACCGGCGGAACCATTACCGGAGCCGGTGAATTTCTCAAATCAAAAAATCCGAAACTCAAGATTATTGCTGTTGAACCGGCGGCATCGCCGGTTTTGTCCAAAGGAACTCCCGGTCCGCACAAAATTCAGGGAATCGGAGCGGGTTTCGTCCCGAAAATCCTGAACACCTCCATTTACGACGAGATTATTCCCGTTGAAAATGAAGCGGCGTTCGCAACCGGTAAATCTGTGGCGTTGACGGATGGTTTGCTTGTCGGCATTTCGTCCGGTGCGGCGTTGTGGGCGGCGACGGAAGTTGCGAAAAGACCGGAAGCAAAAGGAAAAAATATTGTGGTTATTTTGCCGGATACCGGAGAACGTTATCTCTCCACACCGTTGTTTGCGGAATAATCTTATCGTTGAGAAAATTTCGTAATCGCTTGACAAAATACACAATTACTGCCAAGATTGTCAAACTATCGAGAGGGGCATTCGGGAAGCAATTTTATCTTTCACGTTTGCGCCGATAATTGGGTCTTGTCAAAGTCATCGTTCATTTATGTTGAAATACACGGTTTGGCAGGAATGTACAACCGTGTGTCCCGATACCATCGAAAACAATTTTTCAGGTGTAATATGTTACGCCCGAACCAAATCCTCATTAAATATTAAACCACAAGGAGAATTTTATGACGAAGAAATATCATCTTGAAACGCTTGCGATTCATGCGGGTCAGGAAATCGAACCAACAACATTAGCCAGAGCGGTTCCGGTTTATCGGACAACCGCGTACAATTTCAAAAACTCGGAACATGGAGCCAATTTGTTTGCTTTGAAGGAACTGGGCAACATCTATGCGCGGCTCATGAATCCTACAAACGATGTTCTCGAAAAACGTCTTGCCGAACTTGACGGCGGTGCTGCGGGGTTGACTTTATCGAGCGGCACGGCGGCGGTTTATTTCACGATCACCAATATTTTGAAGCAAGGCGACGAATTTGTTACCGCATCGAATTTATACGGCGGGACATTTACGCAATTCGATGCGATTTTGCCCAATCAGGGAATCACCGCTCGTTTTACGCCTGTCAATGATTTCAAAGCGGTTGAAGCGGCAATCAACAATAAAACCCGTGCTGTTTTTATTGAAACGATCGGCAATCCGGTTCTTGATGTTGCGGACATTGAGGGTTACGCTAAAATTGCCAAAAAGCATGAATTACCGCTTATTGTCGATTCAACATTCACGCCGCCGACGCTTTTACGCCCGATTGAATACGGCGCCAATATTGTGATTCATTCGTTATCGAAATGGATTGGCGGTCATGGGACGGGTATTGGCGGAGTGGTTATTGACGACGGCAAATTCAACTGGAAAAATCCGAAATTTGCGTTATACAATGAGCCGGATCGCGGTTATCATGGTTTACGTTTCGGTCATGATTTGGGACCGTTATCGCCGTTGGCGTTTATTTTACGGCTTCGGACGGTGGGGTTACGGAATCAGGGACCGACATTGGCGCCGGATGCGGCGTGGGTTTTCCTGCAAGGAGTGGAATCATTACCGCTTCGTGCGGCGCGGCATAGTGAAAACGCGTTGAGGGTTGCCGAATATTTGAAGAAACATCCCAAGGTTTCGTGGGTTCGTTATCCGGGTCTCAAGGGCGATCCTGCTTATGATTTGGCGAAAAGATATTTGCCGAATGGTGCGGGCGGGATGGTTGTATTTGGTCTCAAAGCCGGCAAAGACGCCGGAATCAAATTGGTGGACAACATCAAATTATTTAGTTTACTTGCCAATGTTGGTGATGCTAAGAGTTTGATAATTCACTCGGCGAGTACAACACATTCGCAGTTAAGTGAGGCGGATCAAAAGAAATCGGGGCTTAATCCTGATTTGATACGTCTTTCGATTGGTTTGGAGCATATTGACGACATTATTGGAGCGCTTGACGATGCTTTGAAGCTGGTTAAATAGTGTGGATGATTGAATCATTCAGTGGGCGGTTGAATCATTCGCAACCTCCGGATCGGAATCTTCAACCCGACAAAAGATAGGCAACCCTTCGCCAAAAATTCACCCACCGTCGCAATGTAGGGGCGAAAAATCATTCGCCCCCACATCGCAACTTTTGTTGGCAAGCTCTTTGCAGAAAATTAAAAATTTGAATATTCCCCCTTGTAAACTTTTGGGAGTCGGGTTATAGTATGTACTATTGAATTTGCAATCGGTTAGTTTTTGCCAAGCGTTTTTTGGTGAACGGTTGCAGGAGAAATTCAATAGCAACCTTGTAACTTCAAAAAGGAGATTTACAATGGAAAATTTTGTTAGATGTTTGTTTGTGGTGTTGTGGAATTTTTTTGAGAAAATTCCAATGTTA
>JAITQV010000184.1 GCA_031288765.1 Planctomycetaceae bacterium | reverse complement strand
CCTATGCCGTGAAAATGTATATCGGGAATATTGTGATTCGGAGGATAATAGGCATTGAACGCACTATAAAGCGGTGCTCCCCAAATCCACGCTCCGCATCGTTTCGTTTCCCAATCAGTGCAGGTGTCAGTCTGTACCTTAATGCTGGCAAACGAACCGTCTCCCGGATCCGTCAGTGCCGGATCTGTACCTTGTTCGTTATCTGCTGCCGCAATCGGTTTAACCCATGTTCCTACACCCGCAACACGCCGCATTTCCGGGGCGTCGCCTTCTGTCGGACTGCCGGAATTATCACCGAGTTTGGATTCGGACAAAATTAACGTATTGGATGTCCCGTCCGTAATACTTTCCAAACCGCGAGCGGAATTATAATAAAATAATCCATCGGTCGGATAACGAACATCCATATTCGGATAAACGCCGCTGCCGGTAGAAAAAACGTAATTGCTTCCTCTTGCGAACGCATCCGGTCCACTGGTAGTACCGATTTTACTGATCGCATAGAGATGATCCGTTCCATCACTGGGACATTTGAAAAGATTCGCCGTACACTGGATTACCTCTGATAAATCAGGGTTAATGTACGAGGAACCTCTTGAACCCACGAGTAACGGCGTATTGAAATCAAGTAACGACGATAAGCCGGGTTGTTCAATATAGGGTAGCAGATTGGCTTGAATAGAATAAGTTGTGTAATATCCATTACCCAAACCCGGACAGACATTGTAGGCGCTGTGGTAGTTGTGCAACGCGAGTCCCCATTGTTTCATGTTGTTGGTGCAGGACATTCGCCGTGCCGCCTCACGTGCCATCTGAACGGCAGGGAGCAACAACGCGATCAAAACGCCAATAATGGCGATAACGACCAGAAGTTCGACGAGAGTGAAAGCCAGCCTAGACCCCCCCCCCTGCCCATTTTAACATGTTTTTTTAAAAATATTCGGAATCCTCCGAGAAGGAACAGCCCGAAAACACCACAAAACGCTTGAATTATCTGAAAAATACTTTTAATAAACATAATTATATTTCCTTATATTTGAAAGGTTTATTGAAAAAAGAACCAAAAATAAATGTAAAACCGGAACATAAAGAACCGGAATGAGCCGGTACGTTCGGCGCAAAGATTTAACAACACCTTACGGCGAACCGCTACAACCCAATGCGTACATTAAGCGCGTCCATTCTTATAAATATTACAACAGAGATTCCGACAAAAATTTTGTCGGGAATCAATTAAGAGCAAACATCAAACGGCGGGGCGCGGCATGAAGGAATTCCGTGATCGGTTTGAAGTTTCGGGAGTACGGTTTTCACGGAGATTTCGGAGACATTGTTTGCGGTTTCCGGCAAAACGACGGTCAACTCAAACAACGGAACCGTAACATGAAAAATTCGGCAAAAATCACATTCTTCAAGCGGTTCAACAGAAAGGCAAACCGGAGACGACGAACAACCGCATTCCGAAGTATGTTCGGACGGGGAGTTGCAATTATAGTGGTGAACATGCCAAACCGGATTGAGAACCAGAGCAAAAACATACAACCACAACGCCCCAAAGACGATGATTCGCTGCAATTTGTTATGAAAAGTCTGATTCATAGTAAAGCTCCGGTAAAAGAAACTCAATGTTCGCCAGTATAACCGGAGGCAGTTTATTGTCAATACACCCCGAACACCATTGATTCGAATTATTAATTTATAATGTAGGGGCGAAAAACCTTTCGCCCCTACAATGCGATGGCGGGTGAAAACCCTTCGGCGAAACATCGCCTACCTCTTGAATTGTTAATCACAAGGTAGGCAACCCTTCGCCGACACAAAACACCGAATCTCCAACAACCGGTTCTAAATTATTTCCGCTTTCACCTCATTATGGAAACGATGCAAGTGCCTCGAATAATATTAACGCATTTCGGACGTTTGGGTTAGGCAGCAACCATCCTGATACGTTTCACGTTTTGCGCGGTGACGGCTCCGTTCCGTCTGTTAGCATTTCAATAAATCCGAATATTTTGGTTTTGTTGACAATTGTTGACGATGGTGCTACTATTAATTTACCCAATTGATTGTTGGTCAAAAAAACAACAAAATCAGAACCGGATTTTGTTATTAAATTCACTCCGATGTTTCGTGTCGGAGTGAATGAATTTTTCAACCGGATTTAGCTATGAAAACAACAACAGTAACAACATCTGTCTTTGATATTGATAATATCGAACTGTTTCGGAAATTTAGCCGGAATCTTGAAGAAGATTTTCCATTTATTCGTGTTTCTAAAATAGAAGTTCGGGAAGAAACTGTTTTAGAAAGTAATTTCGGCGGAATGAGGATTTTTTGCCTTTATCGCGGCAATGGAGAAGTGTTTTTGCCCAAAGGTTACCGAACTCAGGAAGGTGATGGGGATTCGTTGCCGGTTGATCTTTACCAACCCGATCCGATTGATCCGAATTTCGCTTCGTTGCTCCAATCAATTCAGGAAAAACGTTCCAATATTTCCGCTAAAGCCGATGTTCCGATTAACGCTATTATGGAACGTTGGAACACCGCAAAAGAATTTTTTTGCGGCGATATTACCGGCGAACTATGGCGGCTGCTGGAACAGGCTCCGCGTCCTTGGAGTTCCGATTCCGAATTGGAAAGAATAATCGAATCGCTTTTTCTAAAATACCGTAACATCGGATTTTCAACAAAGTCGGTTGATTCATGGGAAAAAATTATGACCGGCGACCAATTGATCGTTACACAAACAAAACCGTTACGGGTTCGGGGACATTTCAGTTGTTTTTCCATCGAGAACGTCAACCGGAAAACATCACACGTTTCCGAAGTACGGCGGTTACGATTTCTTTTGGATACTGCCGGCGGTTGCAGCCCCGGTTTTGACCCGTTCCGGCGGTTGCCGATAACATGGTTTCCCAATTATCCCGATGAAACCGGAGACGGATTGAATTTTTTCAATAACCATGTTGTCAATATTCCGGCGGAAAATTCGCCGACCCATTTTCATCCCAAAATTCCAATTGGCGGAGGATTACCGCAAACGGAGTTTTATCTTGTTCTTGACCCGAATGAGTATCAACTTTCGACCGCCGGTTTGGAAACTTCCATAACCTTGTATCCTGATCTCCGTAACTTGGAATATTTTGAAACACATCATCTCCAACCCGGAATGATTGTTTATATGCCGCCGGGAACCGGACATCGCGGACAAAATGTTTTCGCTTTGATTATGACAATTCCCGGCTTCAAACCGGGTAACGAATTATATTTGGATAAGGATATTTTCGAACAAACAAACGGACATTCACCGTATAACGAAAATCATCTCCAAAGTAAAAATTATGAGCGTTTAGAGGATTATATATAATTTAAAATGACATTTTGAGAGTATTTTTGGAAAAATCGAAATAAACAAAATATAACGAAAATACGATTTTAATATTTTTCGTTTGTTTCAACTTTTTGTTTGGTTCGTATTCCCAAAAAATAAACTTATAAAAAATAGTACGTTAATATTTACACTTTTTATTAGGAGGCAATAATGTCTATTACAAGAAGAACTTTTTTGAAGACATCGGCGGCGATGAGTGTTGCGGTTCCGATGTTTATTCCGTCACAAGTATTCGGAGCCAATGAAACTATTAATATTGGAGTTATTGGTCTTGGAATTCGGGGAGCATCTTCGCATGTTCCCGAATTTTCCAACCTTTCCGGTGTTCGTGTTACGGCTTTAGCCGACCCCGATAAAATACGAACCGCTTCAACTCTGAAAAAGATGCAGGAAAAAGGATTGAACCATCAGGTTGATCAATACGAAGATATGCGGAACGTGTTTGAACGTACAGATATTCACGCAGTCTCCATCGCAACAATGAATCATTGGCACGCTTTAGCAACCATTTGGGCTTGCGAAGCCGGAAAACATGTTTACGTCGAAAAACCGCTTTCCCATTTTCTTTGGGAAGGACGGCAAATGGTTATTGCAGCAAAAAAATATGATCGAATCGTTCAGCATGGAACACAACTTCGGTCTTGCCCTTCCATCATGGAAGCCATCAAATGGACAAAAGCCGGAAATCTCGGCAAAATTCTGTACGTTACAGCATTTGCCAACAAAGTCCGTCAGTCTATCGGTAAACGCCGTGAACCGCTTCCGTTACCGAATGATTTTAACTACGATCTTTGGTGCGGACCGGCTCAGGCAGACCCTATTTATCGCGACAGAATTCAATATGATTGCAGTTTTACATGGAATATGGGCGACGGCGAATCGCTCAATCAGGGAGTGCATCAGATTGATGTTGCGCGATGGCTGCTCGGTATTGAGGGAATGCCAAAACGAACTTTGAGTATGGGCGGACGTTTCCTCTTCAACGACGCCGGCGATGTGCCGAATACACAAATTATTTATTACGATTATCCTGAAGTTCCCATTCTGTATTCAACTTACAATCTTTCCGAATCAAA
>JAITQV010000144.1 GCA_031288765.1 Planctomycetaceae bacterium | reverse complement strand
TTTCACTGAAAATAAATGAACCCTAAAATTTTGAACACCCTACCTTGTGGGGTTAAGATTCAGTATTAATACTGAAAACAAATCACTAAATAGATACAATAAAAACAAAAAATAAAATGCGAAAAGATTCACAAATTATTTTTTTGAGGGGGGTGTCTTGACCGATAATTTTTTAAATATAGAATAACCGATAAAATAATTTTCCATTTTTTTAATTCAATATTTAGGAGATTAAATTACGTTTTGAAAAATAAGTAGCCCGAATTTTTTGTTCGGGTGAAAAAAATAATCGAGTACGTCAACAATACAGTGATCGCTTAGGCGAACAGTAATTTGCTACAAGACTAACGGATTTTCCGTGTAGAAATTTGCTGTAGAATCGTAAAGTTGCGTGGCTCCCGTTAAGGGAGCGCCGCGTACGATTCTAAGGGTATAATTCAACATTGCATTTTAAAACATGTGATGTACCACTTTAGTCGGTGGGAATGAACCTATTCACTGTAACGTGTCGCTCCTCAGTAAGAGCGATATTTCTGTTGCCGTTTCTCGGCTTAGTGTTTGTTTCCCAATTTCAGCAAAAACAGATTATACGTTATGTAATCTGTTAAAATGTTCAATTTTTTCTCAAGGAGAAAATTATGACAGAGTTATTAAGTTACATTTTGCCATTTTGTATGGCAAACCTCATAGCATCTTTCATGTTATGTGTTATGTTGTGTTCCGGCGATAATTTCCGTTCGAAAGTTCGTCGAAACGAATACCGAAACGGATTTACGCTGGTGGAATTGTTGGTAGTAATTGCGATTATCGGAGTGTTAATTGCATTACTGTTACCTGCCGTTCAAGCAGCACGCGAGGCGGCAAGACGTATGCAATGTACAAATCACATGAAACAAATGGGAATTGCCTGTCATAACCATCACAACACTTATGACTTTCTCCCGCCCGTTTGTTACCAGAAATTTCCTAACTGTAACGTATCGGATCACCCCGACCTCAATGTTTATTGGCGAACAGGATTTCGTGTTCCGCTTATGCCGTTTATGGAGCAAGCGGCAGTTTTTGATGCCATATCTTATATGGCTTCAATTCATAACAATGTTGATGTATGCCGCGAATATGACGGAACAACATTGAATCCTTGGTGTGTCAAGATCGCAACATTGGTTTGCCCTTCGGATCCGATTGGTAATACCAATAACAGTCGTATCGGAAGTTCGAATTATTACGCTAATCGGGGTGATTTGTATGTTCAATTCGATTTTCCATCAGGCTCAACGCAAGCAGCATTTGCTGCTCGTGGACCTTTTACCAGAGACGGCGCGCCTCTTTCTGTTATCACTGATGGAACAAGCAATACCTTATTGTTAATGGAAGTTTCCTGTGGTGCCGGCGGTTCCGATCAGGTTCGTTCCGGTTTTGTTCTTTCAGGAGCCAGCAGTCAGTTTACCCGAAATTACAACATGAATCCGAATGCTTGTTACAACCTTAAAAGAGGAGCGGCACTTAATGTAGCAGCCATCAACTTAGCACCCAACGAATATATTGGCGGCGGAACACCACCAGAAGAGCCCAACTCCTTGCCGGGATTACGTTGGCATGATGGTCGTTCACTTTTTTCGCAATGTTTTTCAATTTTGCCGCCTAATTCGCCAAGATGTGCCACTAATGGAGCAGATATTCGTACTTATTCATTGATTTCAGCGGGAAGTTATCATCCCGGCGGCGGCAATGTTACTCTTGTTGATGGTTCCTGCCGGTTTGTTTCCGAAACAATTGATTGGGGAACTACGGGTGTTAGTGCCAAAGATGCAGGCTTGACCGGTGGTCAGGATAGTTATCGGTACGGTGGGCTTTCTATCTATGGTGTTTGGGGAGCAATGGGGTCTGCCGGTGCCGGTGAAAGTTCCAATTTTTGAAATTAGTTTACATTCAAGTTAGATTTAATACGCGACCAAGTGTAAAACCGATGTTACATTTGGTCGCCTTTCAACATTACTATTATTATGAGACATTATCGTTTACCAATATTTTTGTGTTTTCTTTACGTTTTTGTTTTTCCGGGTTGTAAACAGCCAAATTACGTTTCAACCGAAATGGTTGAAGGAACTGTTACACTTGATGGTGTTCCTGTTTCTGATGCCGAAGTTACCTTTTATCCGGTTCAACTGGGTGTTGGTATATCGGCAATGGGACGAACAGACACTCACGGTGTTTACCGCTTATCGTCAATGAAAGGCGCGCCGGAAAAAGGAACGGTTTCAGGTGATTATTATATTACCGTATCAAAGTATGTTACAAAAGAAATTGAAAAACCTTATTTTGATCCGGCACAAGATGCTGTTATCAAATTTGAAAGCAAAGAAATGGTTCCTCTTGCCTATACCGATGTTGAGACATCTCCCTTAACGGTAACTGTTGCCGAAGGAAAAAATATTATTGATCTGAAATTGGATTCCAATGTCATTCCCAAAAAGAAACAATATTGAAAAACAAAAAATTGCAACTGTCTGTTTTGTTATTTTTGTTCAGGAATAGAAAAACGCACTTTTGGAAAGTACAGATTTAAAGAGAACCTCTAAAAATTAGTATCTATTCAGTCCTTTGTTTTACCCAATTGCTCAACAAAGGACTGAATAGAACTCCTTATTTTTTAACGAAAGTTTCACAGGGTTATGCGTTGGAAATGGGTATTGGGGTAAAAAACAAGGATCAGTTTTATAAATTTGTTGACGTTTCTGAAATTAAAGGAAAGGATCATCACTGGATTGAAACGCCTTTAATTCAATTGGAATCGGGCGGTTCTATTGAGTTTACTCCGCCGAATCGTCCCAATGAAGTTGACGCCGCTTATATTGACCGAATTATCGTTGTCAGAGAATAAACATATTTTGAATATTTTGTTTTTTTGATTTTTTCATCCATTGTATTCCGGCGATTTCATCGTCAGGTATTTCATTGGCGGTATTCCCATGTATCGGCGGAAAACTGTTGCGAAATATTGAGACGACGAGAATCCCAACGATAACGCCGTATTAAGAATTGTTTCTTTATCGTCAATCAACATATTACAAGCACGGTCAATTTTGTAACGAAGTTGATAATCTGCCGGTGTTGTTCCCGTCTCTTCCTTGAAACGATGCTTAAAACGCGACTCCGATAAACCGGCAATCTTGGCAAGTTGTTTCATTGTATAAAATGTTTCGTCATTCATTTTAATCTGATCCATTACATGTTGAATACAATCCGAAATGTCAACCCGACACCGTAATTGACCAGACTCTACCACATCAAGAAGAAACCGAAGAAGATAATTTCGCATATTCATCAAAAAAAACACATTCGACCCATTTGATGAAAATTCAAAATAACCCGAATCCGCCTCTTTAATTTCCGTTTTAATAACAGAATTTCTCTTTTTGTTAAACGCATTAAAAATCCATTCCAAATTTTTTTGACTTCCTGTTTTTAATTTGAATTGCCGAGACGGAATTTGCAGAAGATTTTCGTATAAAAGAATTCCGTTGCCGTATGACATCCCCAAAAATTCTGTTTGTGAATTCGGCGGATTTAAGATCATCCAATAGAGATTACCCTTGCCTTCGTGAAACCCGCCGGTTCCGTGTAATTCGTGCGGATAATTGATCAACACATCACCGCCATTGAGAAGATAATCCTTGTTCCCAACACAATAAAATTGCTGCCCTTCTGCAAGATAACATATCTCTAAAAAATTACCATGCTCATGCAATTGAAGAGGCAAACGAGCTTCACGATAAAAATAACGACCAAGAACAAGAACGTCACAGAAACCAAGTAAACGAAAATCCAAAATCTCACGCCCACTTGATGGATTAATGATAATCTCATTCATAAAATTACCCCTCACCATTTAAAAAAATTGTTGGCATTTTAGACTAATCGTATTAGGAAGGTTCTAAAAAACCAATGTTAGACAAAACAATTTTCAAAGATGCAATATTGTGTATTTTAAATAATTTTGTGCTAAGCACGAATTTGAACGACATGAAAAATAATTTAGTGTAAAATCACATCTAAACAAATTTGAAATGTGAATGATAAAAACTTAGTAAAAATATAACTGTTTGTGAATCGTGTTTCAACAGATGCCGATTTACATTAACAAAAGTAAACGTAATTGTCTGTTTTTTTGAGATAAGTATTCATGTAAATAATTAAAAGGCGGGTAACCTCACGGCGAAAATTAATATGTATGGAATTTTGATCAATGGTGCCGGTTGGGTTGCACGTCAACACGCAACCGCTTATCGTAATCACAGAGATTGCCGGATTGTTGCAATCAACAACCGTAGTAAGCCGCACGCTGTTCGTTTGGTTGAAGAATTAGGTTTGGATGATGTTGCAATTTATACGGATTTTGCGTCGGCGTTGAATCATAGCGGAGTCGATATTGTTTCGATTTGTACGCCGCAACATTTACATTGCGAAAATGTTTTGCAAGCGGCAGCGGCAGGCAAACATCTTGTCATTGAAAAACCGGTTGCAACCAATCGTGATGATCTTTATCGGATGCGTGATGCAATCAATAAATCAGGAGTAAAGACAGTGGTTGGTTTTGTATTACGTTGGAATCCGTTAGTTGTGTTACTGAAAAAAATGTTGGCTGACGGAATTTTTGGCGAACCGTATTATGTTGAGGTTGATTATATGAGTTACAATGGGAGTTGGTGGAGTGGTTGGAATGAAGGGCGGACGTTGACGGATGGAGTGAGTGCGTCGTTGGTTGCGGGTTGCCATGCGGTTGATGTGGCGCGTTGGCTGGCGTGTGTTGAACAGAACTCTGCCGCTACGCCCAATCATGTTTATGCAATCGCCGGAGGATTACGCAAAGGAACAGATCGCGAATTTAACCCAATCAATAATTCATGGATCGATAACGTTCCGCCAATGGAGTATAACGGTTTGGAGATTATTATTACGGAGTTTACGAACGGTGTTAAGGCAAAAGTTTGTGTCAATGCCGAATGTATCATGCCGTATCGATTTCCGATTCGGATTTTCGGTACAAAAGGAACGGCAATCGACAATAAAATCTGGTCAACATTTTTTCCGAAACAAAATGACTGGATCACAATTCCGACAATTCTCCCCGATTCAAGTGATGTTTCGCATCATCCGTTTCAAGGGGAGATTAATCATTTTATTGATGATTGTGTTTCAAAAAACAAGGAATCGCATTGCTCGTTCACCGACACCGTTGCAACCCATGAAATAGTTTTTGACGCCATTGAATGTTACCAAAAAGATAAATAATCGGGACGAAGTTAACCGCCTGCCCTCCGTTTCGATTCGGGTATAAGCGGACGAAATATTTATTGCAATAAAAAATATTATGAATGGATTTGAGCGGATAAATAGTGTTCTTGGCGGCGGTAAGGCTGATGTTGTTCCTTTGATGTTGCACAATTTTATGTCGGCAGCGCGTGAGGCAGGAATGACAATGCAGCAATTTCGCAGCCGTCCGGAAAATATTTCGCGTGCTTTTATTGAGGCATCGTTGCGATATGGACTTGATGGAATTTTGACAGATGTGGATACGGCGTTGGAGGCTTATGCGTTGGGGGCGAAAACAATTTTTGATGAAGATATGCCGGCAAAAGTTGTTGCTCCGATTTCGGATCGAATTGAGGAAGTTACGGATAAAATTGATACGGATAAACTTGAAAAAGATGAACGTATCAAAATTTATCTGGACGCAATTCGAATGATGCGTGAAGCGGTCGGCGGTGAATTATTTATTCGCGGCAACGCAGATCAAGGAGCATTTAGTCTCGCAACGGCGGTTTGGGGTATATCGAATATGATGTTAAATTTGGCGAATCCGGCAATGGAGGAGTCAATTTTGCGTTTGATTGAACGGTGTTATATTGTCAATTTACGATTTCATACATTGCTCAAGGAAGCCGGCGCGGATATGACAAGTTTCGGTGATAGTATGGGAAGTCCTGATCTCATTTCACCGAAAATGTATCAAAAATTTGTGATGCCGTTTCAAAAAAGATTGGTTGCGGATTTAACGAAATCGGGAATTCGAACCGTGTGCCATATTTGTGGCAACACGAATCGGATTTTGGAGTTGATGTCGGGTTGTGGGTTTGCCGGAGTGGAGATTGATTACAAAACGAATGTTGCCGAAGTTCAAAGAATTATGTATGGAAAATCGGTTGTGTTTGGAATTATTGATCCGTCCGGTGTTTTTTGTTTTGGTGATGAGTTAGCGGTTAGGACGACAACACAAAATGTTCTTGATTGTTTTCGAGGTTATGGTTTGGTATTAGGAGCCGGTTGTGCTCTTCCTGCCGAAACACCGCCCGAAAATATAAAAACATTCGTCCATACCGCGCGAAATTACCGTATTCCGGAAAAAAGTTAGGGTAAAACCAAAATTGAAAGGAGATTTTTATGAAAACTCAAAATCATGTCAATTTAAGAAATGTTAATTTTTTTTGGGGGTGGGGGCTACACAAAATAGGGTTCACGCTCGTTGAACTTTTGGTCGTGATTGCGATTATTGGAGTTTTGATTGCAATGTTACTTCCAGCGGTTCAGGCAGCGAGAGAGGCGGCAAGACGGTCTCAATGCCTTAACAATGCAAAACAAATAGCATTGGCAATGCACAATTCACACGACGTGAATCTAAGACTCCCCAATTGTGATGGCGGTACAGACACGTCTGTTGGCGGGAAAAGTAGTGCCGGTTGGAACTGGGCACCAAGATTATTACCTTACATTGAAGGTATGACAATCTATTCCAGTATTGATTGGAGCAAAACTCCTTATAACCGACCTTCAAGCTGGACTGGAAGTAATCACGATCAAATGATGAGTGATTCAACAATTCAGTGTAACTACAAAATCATAAGAACGATTTATCCCAATTAACGAAACGCCAAACAACCAACCGATAGTCGATACTGCAAACCCTTCCGTTCCTGTTCCGAACATAGCCAATACCAATATAATGGGCGGTCGGAAATTTTCGATACCAATACATTACACTAATCCCGAAACCAGCGGTTTAACCGCAACTATAAAAAAAGGAATTAACTCCTTAAATTTTGAACTCAAATCAAATTGATAAGAAGAGAGTATTATTCACTATCGGCTATCCGCTAAATTATGCTGCTTTTCAGCACTAAAATCTTAGGCAAGTACCGTTAACAATAATTTTAACAATATTAACTAAAACCA
Source organism: Planctomycetaceae bacterium (assembly GCA_031288765.1). Taxonomy (GTDB): domain Bacteria; phylum Planctomycetota; class Planctomycetia; order Pirellulales; family Thermoguttaceae; genus WRKP01. The sequence continues at coordinate 3,200 of JAITQV010000144.1, read as the reverse complement.
TTAACAAATTGAAGGAAATGAAATTTATGTCAAAGAAATTTTTATTACTAATATTGTCAATTTTTATGTTTTGTGAAATTGACAATATTAATGCGGAGTTTCAAGTTAAGAAAAATTCTGAAACCGGGCAATGGCTCATTTTGGAAAATGATAAACCGGTTCTGCAATACAATTATCAAACGGTTCCTATTCCTGACGGATATTGGGACAAGGTGAAGGATTCTACATATATTCGTACTTATGCTGTACCGCGTAGCAATTATATTCATCCGCTTTACGATCTTGATGGCGAACCGATTACCAAAGATTGGAGTAACGACCATCCGCATCATCGCGGAATTTATTGGGCGTGGCCCGAAGTTGGTTATAAAAACGAACTCGGTGATTTACACGCATTACAAAAAGTTTTTGCCCGACCGACCAATAAAATTGAAACAATTATAGAAAACAGACAAATTAAATTAGTTGCCGAAAATATCTGGAAATGGTTGGACAAAGAACCAATCGTTCGAGAACAAACAACTATTACTGTTTTTACACTTGACCAAAACGGACGAAAAATCAATCTTGAACTTCGGTTTGAATCGTTGGTTGATGAAATAACATTGGCACGGCGCGATACAAGACATTATGGCGGACTTAATCTTCGTATGTTGCCGCTGAAGGAATTTAATATTGGTTCGTTTTATGGAGACAAAAAAGAAACAAACCTTCCAAATCAAGAACAACCCGCATGGGTTTTCGGTTCGTGGAAAAATCCGAAATCCGATGGATGTACGGAATTGACAATTTTTGAAAAAGCAACCAATCCTGATTACCCGGGATCATTGATACAATACCCAAACCTAAACTGGTTCCAACCAACATTTCCCAAAGATGGAACCCGATACTCCCTAAAAAAAGGTAAACCCTTGACATTGCACTATCAACTCCGGCTCCACAACGCTAACGACGATGATAATACAAAAAAAGAAATTTGGAAAAATTTCCAAAACGAAAAATAAAAATGTTATCGTTAATTTATTAACCACAAAAAACACAAAGTTTCAGAAAAATCAAAATAGACTGTTACGAACAAAGAATAGTTGCAATTTTTTATACAATTATTCTTTTTAACAACAATTATTCAATTCAAGAAAGGAAAATCTTATGAAACGTAAAAAAGTAACAACTTCACGCCGTCAATTTTTACATACGGCGTCTGTTATTGGTTTTGGTTCGTTTGTTGCACCGGCGGTTCTTGCCGACAGGAGTCCGAATTCCAATTTGAATATTGCTGTAATTGGGGTTGGCGGTCGCGGCGGGGCAAATATTACGGAGATGATTAAGGAAACAAACAATTCCGAAAAACTCCTTGCCTTTTGTGATGTCGATTCCAACACACTCGCTAAACAAGCCGATACCTACAAAGTTGAACATCGTTACAAAGATTATCGTGTTTTGTTTGACGAAAAAGGCAAGGAACTTGATGCGGTTTTAATTGCAACACTTGACCACACGCACGGAATTATTGCTTGTAGCGCGATGAATCTTGGATTGCATTGTTATTGTGAGAAACCGCTCGCTAATTCTGTTTGGGAAACTCGGCAGATGTCAAATTTTGCGCAACAGAAAAAACTTTGTACACAAACAGGAACACAAGTTCGTTCTTGGGGAACAGCACAATCTGCACATTATTATCGTGCAATTGAATTGATTCGTGCGGGTGTTCTTGGAGATATGAGCGATATTTCGGAGGTTCACGTCTGGTGTCGTGGAACTTATGTTCCGAAACAAGACCCTGTTGGTAGTTCACCGGTGCCGGACGGTTTTGATTATGATCTTTGGCTTGGTCCGTCGCAATTTCGTCCGTTTCATAATTTGTGGTTATCGTTCAGTAAATATGGATTTTGGCATTCGGGTAATGGTTGGGTTACGGGAATGGGACCGCACACGATTGATTTGGTTTGGACGGCGTTAAAATTGACTCCGCCGTCAACAATTGAAGTCGAGGGTCCCGAATCACACCCGCTTTACAACCGTGACCAACAACATATTATCTGGACACATAAATATCCCAACGGAAAACCGTTGAAATTACATTGGTATGATGGGAATCGTCAACCGGAAGGTATTGACGAAAATTTGATTGATCTCAAACAAACATCAGGTGTTTTATTTATCGGCAAAAATGGTTCGCTTCAGGTTCATTATGGTTATCACACATTATTTCCGAAGCAAAAATTTGCTGATTTTCAACCGCCTGAACCGATATATCCGTCGAGTGTTGGTCATCACCGTCAATGGATTGAAGCGATCAAATCCAATAAACCGGAACAATGTGAATGTAGTTTTGAGTATGCCGGACAATACACGGAAGCAATTATTGTTGCGGCAACAATGCATCGGTGTGATGTTCAAAAGACTGTGTGGAATCCCGAAACCGCATCAACCGATTCCAATAAAGTTAATAACTACATCAAACCGGATTTCCGCAAAGACTGGACATTCCCAACAACTTGAAATGTAACTGTCCATTTTATTAACCGCAGAGAACACGGAAAAAATAGTCCGCAAATGACGCAGATTTTTACATACTGATTTGTGGTATCTATTCAGTCAGGTAGGCAACCCTTCGCCGAAGGGTTGCGTCGGCGTCAGCCGACTTGTACTTCGTTAATCTGATTCGTTATCGGCTAACGCCGATGCGACCTTTCGCCGAACGATTGCCTGCCTGATGATTACAAACTTTTATCGAAAATTCCGTTGAAATATTACAATAAAACAAACAGTTACGTTTTGCGCCGTTGCGGCATACATTATTAATTTATTGAAATTATTTTGAAATTCAACACCCCCCTTTTGACTTTCGGTTTTGTTTCGTTTAAACTTTAAATCCAATTCCATTGCGATACGTGTTTATTTGCCGTGTTGTGTTGCGGCAGGCGAATCGCAATGATTTTGGAAAAACCTTGTAATATCCACTATTTAAAAAATATCATGGAAGACAAGCACATAACACCTATTCCGCCGGATGTTCTGGCGCAAGCACAATCTTACATTGACTCCGCTAACGCGATTCTTGCTCCCTACATGTTGCCGCTGACTCCCGAAGAACGGCACAATTTGCCCAAAATGGGAGACAAAACGCTGAGTTTTGTGGAAAAAGCACTGGATTATGCACATCATTATCCGCAACTGTGTCCGTCCTATCTCAATCT
>JAITQV010000110.1 GCA_031288765.1 Planctomycetaceae bacterium | reverse complement strand
CCCCCTTTACTAGGAGTAATTACAATGAAAGTACGTTTATTCAAAGGATTCACATTGGTTGAATTACTTGTGGTGATTGCGATTATCGGAGTGTTAATCGCATTACTGTTACCCGCCGTTCAAGCCGCGCGTGAGGCGGCTTACCGAATGCAATGTACCAACCATCTCAAACAGATGGGACTTGGTATTCACAATTTCCACGACACACGCAACGGTATCTTACCATCAACGTTGGGTCGCGGAGCAATGACGGGTTGGATGTTGGTTCTGCCGTATATTGAGCAAAGCGCACTGGCAGATCAACTCAAAGACTTGGAAAAACAAGGAAGTACCACCGAACCCAACTTCACTTCGATGGGAGGATACATCCATGACAACACAAGTTTAAAAATTAAAACGGATAAAGCCGCACAAAATGCCGTTGGCGGTGTGCCGATTTATACTTGTCCGACGCGACGTTCCTCGCCAGCCTTTTTTCTGTATGATGCCGATTCATACAATTATTCAGGTCCGCGCGGAGATTACGGTTTTGTTGTTACTATTGATTATCTCAAAACAGTGGAGGAAAATCTTGATCTTCATGGAAAAATAAATAACGGTACCGGTGCACTTTCTTCCCTTTTTACCGTTGATCCGGCTTGGGATCATTTTCGTCCTAGTTTTGACGGATACATGGAAAAAGGATATGCGATGGCACATCGTACTGCCCTTACCGTCCATAAGACTTGTAGTAATGAAGCCGCTAATAATCGTGCCGGCATCGCTTCATGGGAACCACGCGAAACGCTTGCCTGGATGAGTGATGGAACCAGTAACACACTTCTCATCGGAGAAAAGAATATTCAGTTTCCTCATATCAATGGTGCCACTACCATAGGGAATTATCATGACGGTTCGATCTTTTTTGCACGAGCGAATCAATATGCGGATCATCACTATGCCCGACATATTCATCGGGCTTTGCCGTTGGCACGGGGTTCCAATGATGACATAGACCACGATCTAAAGGATACAAATATTGGTTTCGGCAGTTGGCATAAGGGAATTTGCAATTTTCTAATCGGCGATGGTTCAGTACGGAGTATTGGGAACACGACAAACGGCTCCATACTCCACGCCTTAGCCGATGTTCGTGACGGAGAACCTGTTACATTGCCATAACAGAAAATTCGGCAAATCAAAATAACACCGCCGGTAAACTGAGTAACGTTATGTTAAACACAATAGAAAACATAAACCGTCATGTCTTACCGGTGGTGGTATAAAAAAGTGTATCAGTGAAGCGTATCACTGATTTATTACAAAAACAATTACATTTATTTTCAGGAGAAATAAAATGAACTGTTCGATGATGAATTGTCGTAAAGCCTTTACACTTGTTGAATTACTGGTTGTCATCGCAATCATTGGAGTATTGATTGCGTTGTTACTTCCTGCGGTTCAGGCGGCACGTGAGGCGGCACGGCGAATGTCCTGTACGAATAACCTAAAACAATTAGGTATCGCGTACCACAATTTCCACGACACGTATAAACGTTTACCGGCGCCGTACCAAGACCCGCTCTGGATGGGTTTCACAGCACCTGCCGGGCTTTACCGTGAATTTAACGTTTATTCCCACATTGCATTGCTTCTGCCAAAACTGGAGCAACCCGCATTGTACGATCAAATTGTCTCGCGTTGCCAGGATAGTTCGATAGCCAACTATCCCAGCGCGATAGATTATCGTTCCGGTCCTTCGACAACTGCTCGAAACGATAATGATGTTGCTCTCAGTGAAACGGAACTTGTTGCGGATTTTCCGGATAATCCGTTTACACGATCCATTAGTTTTTTGATTTGTCCTTCTGATCCCAATGCCAAAACCGAAGACGGAAAAGCATTCGGACGTACCAGTTATCTGGTGAATTTCGGTGATTTTTCCGAATGGGTTGGTCTTGAATTGAAATCACGGGGAATGTGGTTTAATGGTACTCTTCATCAAACCACTTTAGGGCAAGTTACTGACGGTACCAGCAATACACTTTTATTTGCTGAAACAATTGTTTCCCAGAATCCCGGAGATCGGACGGTACGCGGCGGTATTGCCTATAATGTTTCAGGCGTAACTCGTGGTGTGGCTCCCAGTCTTTGTGCGGCGTTACGTTCGGGGACGGAGTTGAGTTCCCCCAATGTACGAAGTTATAAGGGTTGGGCTTGGGGAGACGGGCGAAAGAATATTAGTGTCAACACCATTCTGCCTCCCAATCAACCTTCCTGTTCCGATGCATCAACAACATACGGAGCCTTTTATTCCTCAACAATCTCCGCCAGTAGTGCTCATTCCGGCGGAGTAAATGCCGGATTGGTTGATGGTTCGGTACGATTTGTTTCCGAAACAATTGATTGCGGTGACATCGGAAATATGCCGGGAATATCTGCCGGTTGGACTGGGGCTTGGTACCGATATACTGGTAAATCCACTTACGGCATTTGGGGAGCCTACGGAACTATTGGTGCCGGTGATACGAGTAGCGGGCTGTAATAACAGAAAACGTAACCATTCACCAAAAAATTTTGAGTAACCATTTTTATATAAAAAAACAAATGATAAGCGATGTTTCAACGAAAGGTCGCTTATCTTGTATAGATTTTGTATGAGTGGTTACGGTTTTGAATTGAGTAATTCATAAAAATAGTGTGAATTTCCAATTTTTCAAGTAAATCGTTTATAATTTCGTCATGATCATTGTTATAAAACTTAGGAGATAAAATGTTAAACCGAATTTTATTGATAGTGTTAAGTTTCTTTGTTCTTTTAATTGTTCCGTTGACCGGTTGTCGGGAAGGTCTCAAAACAAACGAAACAGAATTTACGGTAACGCTCGACGGTAAACCGCTGGAAGGTGCCGGCATCAATTTGATTCCCAAAGATGAAAAAGGAGTTCGTGCGTTTGGGATGACTGATGCGGCGGGGAAATGTCAGGTACAAACACTCTTGGGCAACTCCGGTGGTACAACTGTAGGAGAATACATTGTTACCGTCTCAAAAAAGATTACGAAACCAACCGGTGAAAAAATAAAAGGTCCTAATGATGTTATGATTGATGTTACGGACAGTGAAGAAATTCTTCCGTCTCACTACAATGATTCTAACAAAACTCCTTTTACGGTTACGGTTAAACCCGGTAAAAATTCCTTTTCACTTGCTCTTGAATCCCCAAAGTAGGTAACTGTTCGCCGAGTTTTTTTCGCTTACGGTTGTGTTGGCGGGATAACCAACTTTTTAGTTAATAGCTTATAGTGAATAGTTAATAGTGGAAAGCGCAAGCGGAATTTTTTACCGTAATGTACGAACTCCGCTTGTGGCAATCTTTATTTATTTTTTATCCTGCCGATTTCAAACTGTCCTTTCCCAAAATTTTTGTTTTCAGTTGTCAATTCTTTATTAATTTGTAACGGTGCGGAACGGTAGTGCCCGCTGATAATCATTGTCCCGAAAAGACAGTAAAATTATGCGGCTAGAATTATTGTTTCGTCTTTTTGAATCACTGATTGCTCAAATTTCTCAGGCAGTCAGAATCAGATCTTTGAGTTTCTCGAATATTTTTTGAGGGTTCTGCCCGGAACTGAGAAGTCTCTTTAATTTTTCTTCCAAAACTTTGAATTTTAAGTAGTTACGCTTGTCGCGATGGGAGGGGCGCCGATCAGGATCATCCCAAGGACTCTCTGTTCGATCAACTACCTCCCCCGCTGGAATATTCCAACAGCACAATTC
>JAITQV010000004.1 GCA_031288765.1 Planctomycetaceae bacterium | reverse complement strand
AAACCGAATTGTTTCATATTGTTTGAACACTGCATCCGTCTTGCGGCTTCGCGCGCCGCCTGAACCGCAGGTAACAGTAATGCGATTAACACGCCGATAATCGCAATTACCACCAACAATTCGACCAGCGTAAATCCGTTTCGGTATCCGGTTCGATGAACTTTCGAACGGAAATTACCGCCGGCACACAACAGAGTACATAGCATGAAAGATGCTATGAGGATTGCCATTAAAAATGGCAAAAGGTTAAATAAACATTCAAACATAATTTTTTCTCCTGGAGAAAAAAGGGAACATATTAACAGATTACATAACGCATAATCTGTTGTTGCTGAAATTGGGAAACAAACACTAAGCCGAGAAACGGCAACAGAAATCGCTCTTGAGGAGCGACACGTCTATTAAAGATTGGCTCATTCCCACCGGCAAAAGTGGTGCATTACATGTTTCAAAATGTAAAGCTGAATTATACCTACGGAGTAATACGCGACGCTCCCTTGACGGGAGACACGCAACTTTACTACTCCACTGTAAATTTTCTACCCGAAAAATCCGGTTGCCTGTAGAAATTCACCTCGCCGAAGCGACTTTAATAGTTGTTGACGTACTCGAATATTTTTTTCACCCGAATTTTTGTTCGGGCTACTTATTTTTCAAAACGTAATTTAATCTCCTAAATATTGAATTTAAATAATGGAAAATTAAGTATGTGTGGAATTATACCAATAAACCAAAACCTGTCAATCGCAAAATCACCACGTCCAAAAAATAATTTTTTATATTTTTTTCGTATTTATTTTTTGCTTTTATTTATAGATGAATCTCATACGGAGATTTATTGATTTGTTGCGTTAATTTTCTATTGATAGGGATTTCCTACGGAAATCGGATTACCGCAACATATTAAATCTACATGTGGTAGGGGCGAAAGATTTTTCGTCCCTACCGCATATCCGAAGGTCGGCTGACGCCGACGCAATCGTTCGGCGAACGATTGCCTACCTGACTGAGTAGATACATTTTTTCTGATTTTTTCATTTTTCAGGTTATTGGGAATTACAAAGCAATTGATAAATTTCAAGCAATTGATTTGTTGCGGAATGAATGTCAAACCGTTTGACCGCTTCCGTAACATATTGTTTTGCGGCATCTGTTGTCGGCGATTCGATGAATTTTATCAATACTGCAGCAAGCGATTCGGGGTTGTCGTGTTGATGAATTAGCGAAGGAGTTCCCTGCAACACCTCACGAAGACCAATACAGTTTGACCCGACAACCGGCACCCCAAGAACAAGCGATTCCATCGGAAGAATCGGACAGGCTTCCCAGCGTGACGGAATTATAGTTACGTCGATCTGGAGAAGTAAAGGCGTTATATCCGGCACCGGATCAATAAAACAAATCATTCGGGTAATTTTCGGATTTTCCGTAGCAAGACTGATTGTTTCGTTTAGAAAACCGTTCCAATCCTTTGTTGCAACAAGCCGGAAACAATCGCCATAACCTTGATCGGAAAGTAATTCCAACGCCTTCAACAGAATATCTATCCCCTTTTGGGGCATAAAACGCCCGAAAAAACCGCCGAGAATTACCTTATCATCAATTCCGAGTTGTTCACGCAAGCGTGTTTCGTTACCTGTTTCAAATAGAGAGCGGGAATGTTCTATCCGTTCAAGATCAATACCGTTCGGAATCGTCTTGACCTGAACCGGTCCGCGCTTCCAAACCGGAAAAATTTGCAAATGATTTGTTTCACAATCGTGAGAAACCGGTATGATAAACGAAGCACGGCGTGTTACCAACGAGATAATGTTTTTTTTCAACCATTTGAAACGACCGGGGATTTCATTTTGCGGAAGAATAACATCATGCAGTGTAATCAGATGCGGAATGTTTTTAAAATAATTTGCGGCGGCGGTTTCTGTTCCCGCTTTAAGTCCTTGCGAATGAATCAGCGCAAACGGTTGAGTTTTGAGTGTTTGCCGAATGATTTGAAACGTTGTTCGGCTTCCGCTTTTCGGGGGAATTTCGACAAACTCCGTCCCTTCCCAATCAATAAGATCACGCTTGAAAACATCAAAAGCGTTACCGGCTTCGGAAAGGAACGTAAACCGATACCCCGCTTCTTTGTGAAGCCGGCGGAAATAATAAAGCATATATGTTCGAATACCGCCGAGCGGATGCGAAACCGGAACGAGAACGCGAAGGTTTTTCATAAAATATTACCGTCATATACCGTTACCGATAAGGTATTACGTTTCGCGTTTAACTCTACGAATTTTATTAACCGGTTTACGGTTTATGCTGTTCCGGTTAACTTATTACAAATCCGCTCAAAGTGTTCGTATCGAATTGAATACCTGATTTAATTTTTACGATGCCGGATTTTAGAGCGCATTCGTCTTTTTTTCCGTCCGATTTTTCGTCGTCCTTTTCCTGTTTTTTTGGTTCCCACGTCAATCTTCCTCCAGTCGAGAATGGAAATTAAAATTTAAGAGGTTAATTATAGGGAAAATTTTTCATTGGAAAAGGGGCACCGTTTTTAAGATATTTTTAACCGCATGGCGGGAGATTGGACGGGAAATTATTACCTTGTATTTTACCGGAGATTAACGGCATTGGATTTTCACGTTTTGGGAATGATAAATTCTGCATTTCCCTTTTATGAATTTCATCTACTTTTTCGCTGAGGCAGGACGCCGCCAACGCCTGAAACGCCGCAAACCAAATCCAATGAAAACGATAACCGTTATGACCGCCCAAACCAAAAACCAAAAGCAATGAAATCGCCGAAACAATCGCTGTTGAAAGCCGTAAACAAAACAACCCGTCCTTACCAAACCCTTTTCGTTGTAAATAGTTATAATTTTGTACTATTTGAAAATGATTCAGGAAAAAACAAAGAACCAGAAAAGACATGGTTACAATTCCCAAAGTTCCCAATTCTCCCGGAATTTGACCGTAAAGGCAATGCGAAAGGAATCCTTCGCCTGTTGCATAGCCGTGACATTCGGGACCTACTCCCCAAATAGGTGATTTCTCCCAATTTTCCAATCCCTTATAAAATCCGTGAAGCCGACCTTGTGCACTTTGATTCGCACTTTCATTGATTGAAGAATCCACAATGGTTCGGTAACGATCCCGCAGGTTGTCGGTCAAAGTAAGCCAAAGAACAAAACTTAAAAGTACCATGATCGGCACCAACTTCAGCCTGTGTTTTGAAATAATCGCGGAAGAAAATAAAAGAAGACCAAGCCCAAGAAATGACGACCGTGATCCTGTTAACTGAATACACCGAATACTCAAAAGAATATAACTAATCATGAAAACATAATGCCATTTTTTTTTGAATAAGGTTACCAAAGGCAGTAGGAACGGTAAACAAATCACCATTGATGCTCCGAATCCGTTGGGATCATTCATTGTGCTGTCCACACCGATCAGTCGTTTGGTTCCCATCACAAAAGTATAACGTCCGCAAAGATATTCACGGTAAGAGTGGAGCATGTAGATGAAAAAGCAGATGACGAACGCGGTAACAAGGATTTTGAGATCGTCTTCTTTTTTAACACTGGTCATTACTAAAACGTAGAAGACCAGATATTTCATCCAATTCTGGTACCCGCCGGAATCAAATATATTTGTATAAGGACTCATCAGCGTGGCAAGCGTCATTGACAAGGCAAACAAGAATACGGCAAAGTTAATTTTGTTTTCGGTCAATTGTTTTTCCGCCACCGTGAGCCAGGCAATCACAATAAAGATCATGGACATCCGCTCAATCCGCAATGTCCCCATCCAGGGCCATATTTCAAATGGTCGGTGCAGAAAAAGCCACATGTATCCGGTAATAAGCCAAATCATAAATAAAACGATGAACAGGGTTCATTGGAGCGAAATATTTGTCCATAAACTATATGATTATTTAGGAAGGTTGTCAAATAAAAAATTGGCAAACTTAATAGAATTGTCATATTTCAGCGGAGTTTTTACGAAAATTCCCTAGAAATATTATGATTTGTATCTATTTCAGTGATTTATTTTCAGTATTAAAACTGAATTTTAACCCCGCAAGGGATGAGATGTACAAACCGGCGGTGGAGCGAAGCGCAACCGCCGGATCAGAATTCCTAAGGTAGGCAACCGCTCGCCGTAGCGGTTGCGTCGGCGTTAGCCGACAATGAATTTTATACAATGTTGGTTGTTTCGATTGTCTATTGTCTAGGGCTGAAAGCCCTTCATATCCTAGCGTAGGGCAACGCCCTACGAATAAGGGATACATATAAATTTAAGCCCTGAAAGGGCGACATATTAGTTGATAGGCGAACGGTTGCTGCGGGCTTAGAACAAAAATTTTTGGGAAAAATCGGAATCAACTTTGAAGAAGATCTAAGAAAATTTGAAAATAGTCGATATTCCCCCTTGTAGATTTTTGGGTGTCGGGTTAAAATGGGTGTTATTGAATTTGCAACCGGTTTTGTTTTTGCCAAGCGTTTTTTGGTGAACGGTTGCAGGGAAATTCAATGTTAACCTTGTAATATCAAAGGAGATTTACAATGGAAAATTTTGTGAGATGTGTGTTTGTGTTTTTGGGAAAATTTTTGTGGAATTTTTTTGAGAAAATTCCAATGTTAAAATGGGAAAGCCTGGTAAACCAGGGGGGGGGGGG
>JAITQV010000001.1 GCA_031288765.1 Planctomycetaceae bacterium | reverse complement strand
ATTGATTTTTTGATACTTTTTTACTTTATAAATTTTGTGCGAATAGTTATAATTATTCTCTATTTCTTTATTTTTTTGAACCCGACCTAAATATTCCGATCAAAAATTACAAATCCATTGGTATATTCTTGAACAAAATTATCATTATCCGCTAACAAATTATAAACAACCATAACCTTTTACCCATAGACATTATGACAACCCCCAAAATTAAACGTTTGCCTTTGGGCAATTCCGATTTTAGAAGTATTCGGACGGAAAATTATTTTTATGTTGATAAGACGTGGTATATTGAGTTGTTTGAACAAGAACACAATAAAAATCAAATTTTTATTCGTCCGCGCCGTTTCGGTAAGAGTTTATTTCTTTCCACACTCTCGTATTATTACGATATTAATTACGTCAATGAATTTGAACGGTTATTCGGCGATTTGTACATTGGTCAAAATCCTACGCCCGAAAAGAACAGTTATGCGGTATTGAAATTTGATTTTTCGGGGTTAAATACGCTTGGAGGTGCTGATGTGTTTACTTCTTCCTTTCACCAAAAAATTCGTAGCACTATTCGTAAATTTCTTGATGACCACAAAAATATATTCCCCGACACAATCGACATCATCAGGCAGATTAATAGAGAACAACCCAATCTTTCAATTGTCGATTGGGCTTTTGATATAGCCCAATCGGCAGGGATAAAGATTTTTGTAATAATTGATGAGTATGATCATTTTGCGACGGATCTTATTAAGTTAGGCGTTGTTGGCGGCGATGATTTTTATACAACAATGGTTAAAAGTAATGGGTTGGTTCGTAGTTTTTATGCGTTGCTCAAGAGTGCAACAACGACGTCAATTGTAAATCGTACATTTATTACGGGTATTTCGCCTGTGATGCTTGATGATCTTACCAGCGGTTACAATATTGCTGCCAACTATTCGCTTGATGAGCGTTATAACGAGATGTTGGGTTTTACCCGTGAAGAAGTCAATGTACTAATGGAAGGAACCGGAGTTGAAGCGGATAAGATCAATATTGATATGGAATATTACTATAATGGCTATTTGTTCAATAAATGGTGTAAAAATAAGGTTTATAATTCATCAATGATACTCTACATTTTTAATCAAATTTTAAGAACAGGAAAACCGCCCGAATATCTTATTGATCCGAATTTGGGAATGGACATTAGTCGTTTGCAACACCTTATTCAAAAAGAGAGTAACCGTAAAATATTGGTAAAAATTTTAACGGAAGGCTGTATTGTTTCGAATATTCTTGTTAATTTTTTAACAGAGCAGTTGGACAAGGATGCGAGTTATTTTGTATCATTGTTGTTTTATATGGGTTTTCTTACGATCAAGGATTCTTATCTTGACGAATTACGTTTAGTGATCCCTAATTTTTCAATTTTGACGGTTTATTGGGGTTACATGCGTCAACTTGTCAATGAAACTTCACCCGATACGACGGTCGAGGAAGCGATGTTGAAGGAAGCGATCAATACACTTGCGATGGAAGGAGATATTTATAATTTTATTGATTATGTTTCCAAAAATGTTTTCAGTAAGTTATCAGATTATGACCTTCAACATTTCAATGAAAAATATATCAAGGTGATGTTACTTTCCTATTTATTTCTGAAAAATGTTTATATTCCGATTAGTGAATATGAGGTTGATTCGGGTCGTATAGATATATTTTTGCAACGTAATCCGTTGTTTCCCGAAGTTAGATATGAATGGGTTCTGGAGTTGAAGTATTGCAAGACCTCGGCGAAGGAATCCGAGATAACGGCGAAACGTCAGGAAGGTTTGGAACAATTGAACGACTACATTCAATCCCACCACCTCAAGGATCGTCCCAACTTAAAACCTGCCTTGTTGCTTTTCATCGGAAAAAATAAATATGAAATCGTAACAGAAGGAATAGGAACGGAAAATCATGTTAATAAACCAAACGCACTTTAGGATTCGCCAATCCTAAATCATAAACGTCTAATTTTCCGCGGACGAACAGGCAAAAAGAAACGAAATTTAACGTGTGAATAATTTTAAACGTCTGATGTTAGAGGATTTTATTTTTTATTTTTGAACCGCAAATAGTTACGAATTTTCTTTGTTTATTTGAACGATAACAAAATAATATTTTATTGATTTTATGCCGGTTTATCAACAATTTGTTAAACAGATTTTGAATCCGCTTGATCTTTGGCGGAGCGGTGATTACGCGGAAATCCGATACTTAAAGGAATTTGAGCGGACTCAATTTCTTCCGCCGGATGAACTCCGTGAACTTGTTTGGCAGCGTTTACATCACATTATTGACACAGCTTACCGCCGGATTCCGTACTATAAATCCGTGTTTGACCGTGCGGGACTTGTTCCGAGCGATATTAAAACGGACACGGACATGCTTTCCGTACAGATATTGGAAAAACGTGATGTTCAGGCGAATCTTCAAACGATGCTTGATCCTGAGTTTCCGAAAAACCGTTTGATTTTTGATAAGACCGGCGGTTCAACCGGTACTCCGGTTAATTATTATTACAGTATCGAACGGAAATGGGCAAGACAGGCGGCAATGTTACGGCATGATCGTTGGGCGGGTTATGATGTTGGACAACGGTTTGCATCTCTTTGGGGTGCGGCGCGGGATATGCCGGCTCCCAGCTGGAAACAAAAAATCAAGTCGTTAATTTTTCCTAAAACTCTTCAACTCAATTCTATTCGGATGACACCGGAATTAATGCTCGAATTTAACAAACAATTGAAACGTTATCGACCGCCGGTAATTTTGGCTTATGCCAATGCTTTGGCTCTTTTTGCTGCTTTTTTGAAACAACAGGGTGTTTCGGTATATCGACCGAAGGGGATTATTACTTCAGCGGAAGTACTTACACCGGAGGATCGGAAATTAATTGAAGAAACATTCGGAGCGCCGGTATTCAACCGTCTTGGCTGTCGTGAATTTTCGGTTATTGCCAGTGAATGCGAACATCATAACGGAATGCATCTTATGGCGGAGGGACTTTATATTGAACTGATTCGCGGTTCACGTCTTGCCGAAACCGATGAAACCGGCGAGATTATTGTAACTGATTTGCTGAACGAAGCGATGCCGATGATTCGTTACCGGCTTGGCGATACAGCGTCGTGGGTTGCCGGAACCTGTTCGTGCGGACGGTCATTGCCAAGAATCAATAATGTTGCCGGACGAGTTACGGATTTTATTGTTGGAATGGACAACCGTCTTTGTTCCGGTGTTGCTTTAGCAACCTTTATTGTTTCAAAGCGTCCTTCTTTCGGTCAAATTCAAATCATTCAGGAAGAATATGGAAAAATTTTGTATCGGGTTGGTTGTGGTCAAAATAAACCGCTTCAACAGCACGATCTTGAATTTCTTCGGGAACAAACCGAACTCTATCTTGGTAAAGGAATTACCATTGATTACGAATATGTTGACTCGATTCCCCATGAAGCCTCTGGAAAATTTATCTTCTCGAAATCAACCGTAGCGCGCAAAATATTTCAGTAATAATCTGTAATAGTAACTTCTAAAATTTTGACAACTATTCAGCGGAATTTTTGCAGATAGCGAACTTGTACTCTGTTGGTTGGCAAAAATCAGAAACAAAAAACGGGGAAAACAGCGGGAAAAAACCAAATAAAATTCGACAGAATGAGTGAAATAAAATAACAATTACAATCAGTACAAGAGTATATTCAAACATTTCAGGATACCATTATTCCATTCCCTGAACAAAATGAGAACTGATTGTAATCGTCTCTTTTTATCATCTTTCTCAAAATTGATTGATATTTTTAGAATATTCGTGAACACGGGAAAAAAAGTTTGTATAAAATTTTACACCTGATGAAATTTAAACGACAAGAATAATTTTATTTATAAACTTATTGCGATACTTGAAAATACGGTTGGCAATTTTTATCTTTGGTGA
>JAITQV010000736.1 GCA_031288765.1 Planctomycetaceae bacterium | reverse complement strand
CTTTCAACTGATAATGCGCTTCGCTGTGCAACTGGAGTTTAGTTATCTTTAATTATTTATCTTATTCGTCCGTCCGAAACGTTAATTCATAGTTCTTGATAAAATCCAATTCTTCGTCTGTTAATCCATACAACGGACAAATTGTATCGTCAATCAAATCAATTAACGGTTTCGAATAGCGTATCTTATATTCTTGGTACAATTCAACTTTGACATATTCCGCCGTTTTATGTTCGATAATATTTTTCTGAATACCACGTAAATATTTTGCATAAAGATTTTCAATTTGTTCAATAATCGTTGGATTTAATTTTTCAACCGGTATCGGAAACGATTCAATCTCATAAGATTTGAGATCAAGATTATTAGAATAAACTTGTTGATACCACCAAAATAAATTGCTTGATAAAATTGCGCCGATAACATCGGCAATTTTTTTGTCAAAGTACAACGGTTTTTCTTTTGTCGAGTTCGTTGAATAGTTGGTAATCACATTATAGTACATTCCGCCTGACGTTCGGTAATAAATTGGTTTACCTGCGGTCTTTTGTAAAGAATCAATATTAGTTTTGTATGCAAATAGTTTTTTCAAAATTCGTTTTTCAATAGAGTATGATATTTTGGGAAACCTGCCAACAAGCCGAAACTTTAAACTCTCAACAAACCGCATCTTTTCCAATAATTGTTTGCGCGTAATTCCGCTATGCCAACGATACATTTGAGTTGTCAATAATTTTCGGCAAGTTGTGTTTGTTTTGTGAAAAGAAATGATTGCGGTTTTTTTGTGCGAGTTTTTAAAAATTTGCAATGGTCTGTCACAAAAAGACGCGACCTTGATTATTTCACAATTGTTCAAGAGCAATTGATGCAACGCCGTCATTGAATCGCTTGAAACAACCGATAACGGAACAATAAAATTAACATGCCCGCCTTGCTTGACAACATTAAAACCGTATTCAATAAATAACGAAAACGTATCTAATGATCCTTTTTGTTTACCTTGAATAGTTTTTGCGGATTCGTAATGTTCTTTGAAATATTTTTTATGTTCCGGCGGATACTTCGCGCCGTAAGGCGGATTGCCGATAACTATATCGAATTTTTCGACGCCGAACATCCACATTGGATCAAAAAACGGAGAAGGTTTTGATTGGTTGTAGGGATTCCATTGCAACAACAATTCCGCCGTGTCATGCGATAAATCGCCGGCGTCTTCCATCGCAATACTCAACGTTTGACGCAATGTTTCGTCATATTCTTGCAATCGTTTTTTCTCTTGCGGATTGTTCGCGATTAAATGTTGTTCGCGGGTGAGCAGTAATTGCTTGATTGTTGCTTTGATAATCGGCAATTCCAATTTTTGTTGTTTGCCGTTTTTCAAGCCGATAAGCGTATTGGCGCAAATAAATTTTGTTTCGAGATTCGGCAACGGCTCAATTCCGTAATTCTCTTTTTTCTTGTCGGGAACAAGTTCTTGAATAAGCGACAAGAATAATCGCAACGATGAGATATGCGTTGCCATTGATTGTATATCAACACAATAAATCACTTTTTGAAGAATTTCTAATTTTTTTCGGTAGCGTTCATTTTGAGGGAGTTGTTTATCGGGATCAATGCGCCGGATAATTTCGTTCATCACGCCGCAAGGAAAAACACCGCTGCCGCAAGCAGGATCAAGTATTTTACATTGCAATAAATCATTATTGTTTTGTAAATACGTATCCAATGATTCGCCGACCATGTAATCGACAATTTCAAGCGGAGTATAAAAACTGCCGGTAGTTTTACGCCGGTTTTCTTCCGTGTCCGCGTCAATACAAGCCAACAAACTTTCAAAAACTTTACCGATAAATTCAGGATCAACCGTTTGCGTATATTCTATATCAAATAAATCATCAACAGTTAATTTGTATCGATATTGAGATAAAATCTTAATAATACCGGCAACCTTATAATCGCCGTCAAGCTCCAAGATATGACGCGTTTGCAATTCAGAAAAAAAATGATCATTACTTAACGGAAAATCATCGCCTTCGTATTCGTAAAACAAACCGCCGTTAAGAAACGGAACTTTTTGAAATTGTTCTTTAATGTTGCGGATATTTTTGATGAGTTTTTTGTGTTCAAATTCGTTGCGTTCTTGATGCGGAGTGTTAAGACAATGAAAAAACAAGTTACGCAAAATCGCATTGTAATAGCGGTATTCTTCATTTTCTTTTAAGTTTTCTTTGAGAAAATGTTCGTCAAACAATTCTTGCGGTACAAGTCCTTTTTCTTGTAAGAAAAAACAAAGCAATAAACGAACAATAAGCCGAAGAGCAAATTCAGGATCAGCGACAGAATAAGGATCATTACCGGTTTTTGCCGTCCAGTAATACCAGTTACGGATTTCAAGATAAAATTTATCGCACAATGCTTGTCGTTTGATCTCATCTTGGTAGAGTTGTTCTTTGACGGCGGCGAATGCTTTTTCAATATCTGCAACCGTACATTTAATCCATTCGGTATTTTGACCGGTGGTGTCGAACTGTTGAATTTGAAAACCTTGATTGGCAAGATAGCGGTGAATCATTTTGTCAATACCGCGGCGTTCCGTAATAACAGCGTTACGCCAAACAATTTCTTTTTTAACATTGAGTTCGTGACATTCCTGTTCGACGCGTTTATCAATATCGCCGTTAGTTTCGCCGATTTTGAGATAACCGTTATTTTTGGGAATATCCGGCGTTGTGAAAGCGTAAAGTTTCATTTTGTTGTATTTATAATTAGATGTACAGTATTTTATTCCTCAATTCTAAACTTAATTTCGTAATCTCGGATAAATTCCCTTTCTTCTGGTGTTAACCCATATAATTGGCAAACAATATTATCTATTAAATGCGGGTAGCGTCGCGCGTTCATCAACTTGTATTCTTTGATTATTTTAGTTTCAGAATATGCGTCCGTATTGCGAGTGATAGCGCAATGCTCCACTTCCCGTTGATAACGGGTATATAAATTTTTCAATTCTCTGATAATATTGTCTGAAAGTTTTGACAACGGAACAGGAAACGTTTCAATATCCGCGCGTTTCAGATGATAATTATCGGAATAAACTTTTTGATGCCAAAAGTATAAATTACTGCTTAAAAAAGCGCCAATGACTTTGGCAAACCGCTTCTCAAACAGCATTTCACTTTCGTATTTAGAATGTGTCGAATGA
>JAITQV010000734.1 GCA_031288765.1 Planctomycetaceae bacterium | reverse complement strand
CATTGTATAAGGAACGTGACAATGAAAAATTTTGTTAAGTGTTTGATTGTGCTTTTTGTGAAAATTTTCGAAAAAACCTCTGAGTTAAAATGGGAAGACAGGGGGGGGGGATTTCGTGCAAAAAATTCAGCAAATAGTGAAAGTTTTTGGCTCTCTAACCTCTTTTCCAGTAAACATTTAACCCTTTTTCGCTCTTCACCGTTCGGCTTTACATTGGTCGAACTTCTGGTGGTAATTGCGATTATCGGAGTGCTGGTCGGGTTATTGTTGCCGGCGGTTCAGGCGGCCCGCGAAGCGGCAAGACGGTTACAATGTACAAATCACATGAAACAACTTGCTCTTGGTTGCCACAACCATGCCGATATCAACGATTCCCATCTTCCGGTAGGGGCAAGAGATTGGAATTTTCTGACATGGACAGCCTTCTTGCTTCCCTTTATTGAAGAGCAGTCTCGATATACAACCTTGTCAATTAAATACTATAAGTCCGGTATTTCACCAGCTTTGCCAACAGTAGATGACTGGGAAAATGTAGGAAATGTCGAAGGAGGTAGATATGACATTGACAAGAACAAGCGAGCATTTTCGGCAGGTCAACCGACAATTTACACTTGTCCGTCAAGCCCCAAAGATGTTTTCTATACCGCAGCCCCTTCCGCAACTAATCGATTTCCTTGGTCAAAAATGAATTATCTTGCTTGCGGCGGTAATTCAGCAATCGGTATTTGCGGTATCACAGGAACGTTAAGTAACAACGATCCCTATCCTGCATACAACAGAGCTAACGGTTGGTGGCCTCACTATTCTGCTTTCGGTATTTATGGTACGTCAGGAGATTATGTGGAGAATAACGGAGCCTTATTTGGAATGGTTCCGATTGGTAGTCAAGCAAGACATTCCAATGAAAATTGGTCACGTAAACTTGCGATGGATGATGCTAAAGGAATTCCGTTATCGGCTGCCACTGATGGGCTTTCTAATACCCTGCTGTTTTCTGAAACGATCCAAACGGCAAGCGATACTTCATTTAGTACAGCCTATTCAGATTTTCGCGGCGGTTCTTTTGCACGTGGCGATGCCGCTTTTTTTACAACATACTTTGAACCCAATACCAACCAACCTGATGAAATGATGTCGAATAGTTATTGCCATAGAGCAACTCAAATTATCACTCCGAAATGCCCTTGTCAGGTTGAAGGTAGTAAGCGTGGTCAATATGAAGTACGAATGTCCGCTCGCTCTTATCATACTGGAGGAGTTAATGCCGCACGAGGTGATGGAAGTGTTGCATTTTATAGTGATACTCTCAACCGTAACACTTGGCGAGCACTTGGTACTTCCAACAACGGTGAACCCGCCACTCCGTAGATAAATCGTTTGTATAAAAATAAGCCATTAAATACTCAATTATATTTGAGTATTTAATGGCTTATCTAAAACTCCAATTTTGGTCAAAACAATTTTCGAAAAAACATTGTTTTTTAATGACAAATTCCAAAATAACTATTCTTCCTTTTATTTTTGTTTATAATATGAAAAATTCCTTTTGTAGAACCATTATTTTCTTTTTATGCAGTGTTGTGTTTCTCTTTTTGTCGGGTTGTCAACACAATAATCCGGATGGGCGTGAAAATGTCAGCGGTCGGATTTTACTTAACGGTCAACCATTAGAAGGAAGTGCCCGAATTGTTTTTGACCCGCTTGACGGAGATTCGCGGAATGGCGGTAGTGGACAAATTTTGTCGGGAAATTTCTTCTTGACACAACAAGATGGTGTCAAACCGGGGAAATATTGTGTTCGTATTTTTGCGACAGTAACATACGACAAGACGACCAATGCTCCGGCAACAAAGGAGACTCTTGATTATAATGAATATACAATGGATATTATTCCACCGGAATTTAATGTTGACAGTTCTTTAGAGTTTGAGGTTATAAAAGGTAAAAAAAATATTTATAACTATAATATTGAGACACCCTTCAAACCCAAACGAGTCAATAAGGCTCCTATCGCAAATTGACTTACCAAGTTATAAATGTTATTTTAAAATATGTTGTTAAATAATTGTCTCACCTAATATTTCCATTTCCATTTTTAACCGTTTAAATCAAATGTTACGATTGATTTCCTTTCTGTACATCGTTGTTCTTTGCGCATTAACCGTATTGGCGCAGGAACCGGAATTGCAGCCGAATCCGAAAACTCCGGTTTGGAGTTCTGTTTTTAAGGGCGTTGAAAAGACTCAAGCAGTGTCAACTCAACCACGATTGCAACAAGTTTTCGCTGTGCGTATTGATACCCAAAGCAAAGGAATTGCGTTTTTCACTACGCCTAAAACGAACGAAAATTATCAAACCGATAAAAAAGAAACGGTTCGTCAACGGACAAATGAATTTCTTAAAGAACATCAACTTCAAGTTGCTGTTAATGCCAACTTTTTTTCTGTTCCGGCGGGTGAAAAATATTCGCTTCCCGGAATTGCCGATGTTTCCGGTCTTGCCGTTTCCGACGGGATAATCGTTTCACCGCCGAATGAACAATTCCCAGCCGCCTTTCTTGTTTTGAAAACAGGTCAGGTGTTACTGAAAGATTGTTCTGATATTGGTACGGATTTGTCCGGCATTCAAATTGCCGTTACCGGAAACCGGTTCATTCTCCAAAACGGAACAGTTATTCCGCAAACAAATAAAGATATTCATCCGCGAACATTATGCGGTCTTTCACAAGATAATCGTTATGTTATCTGGGTTGTCATTGACGGGCGGCGCAAAGATTACAGCGAAGGTGCAACGTATGAAGAATCCGCTCAATGGCTTCGATATTTTAATGCGTGGGACGGATTAAATCTTGACGGCGGCGGTTCAAGCACGTTGGTTGTTCAAGGCAAAAACGATAATATCGAAATCTTAAACCGCCCCAGTGATAATTCGTTGCGCTATAACGCCAACAATATCGGAATTAAAGCCTTGCCGCTTTCGCAAGTTGATTAACTTACAGTTTTTAATCATCAGATTGACGCAGAATTTTTTGAATAATAATCTGCATCAACCAGCTGATTCAAAAATACAGATTTATTGACGTTGCGGAGTGTACGATCAAAGCGCTTCCGCTTTTGCATTGCTGTGAACCGCAGGTGTGTAAGTTTCCGCCAAAGTGTGTTCGTAAATTTCAAAACGTTTACCGGTGATT
>JAITQV010000718.1 GCA_031288765.1 Planctomycetaceae bacterium | reverse complement strand
TTTTCCTTTAAGTTACGGCTATGCACAACGAGAACACCGGAGAAAAATTCCCCGTAATTATATCAGAACCGTATATTTTTCAAGCCGGAGAACCGAAAAAATTAGAGTTATTGTCTATTAATTTGTCATAAGATTACGTAATCACCGGTAATATTTCAAGGGAATTTTTTCTTAAAAGTTAATAAACAAAAGGTAGGCAATCGCTTGCCGAGCAATTGCGTCGGCGACAGCCGATAGCGAAGTTGTACAATGCCGGTTGTTTCGCTTACCTCTTGGCTATTAACTTTTAAGAAAAATTTCCGTTGAGATATTACAAAAAAATAATCTGTCATCGCATTGACTTTTCGTTAGGAATGTATCACTCGGTAGAATCCAATGACAAATTGGAGAACTCCAAACGTCAATTGGAGAACTCCAAACGTTAATTGGAGAACTCCAAACGTCAATTGGAGAACTCCAAATACCAATTGGAGAACTCCAAACGTTAATTGGAGAACTCCATTTTCCGCATTTTGCACGTCTGAATGTTCAAAAAAGATACAAATCCGCTCAAAATTGCTGCAAAATGCAACATTCGGCTGAAAAAATGCTCATTTTGTAATTTTATCTGCGACGGAGTTTAATTTTCGGAATTGAGAAGGCGTCATTTTTTCCAGTTGGTTAAAAGCCCGAATCATTGATTTTGGGTTGCCGAAACCGGTAAGTTCGGCGATTTGTTCGATGGTATCATTGGTAAAAATAAGCAGGTCTTTTGCCTGCTCCAAACGAAACAGTTGGATTTGTTCACGAACCGACCGGTTCAACACGGCGGTAAAACGCCGTTCCAATGTCCGGCGTGAAATATCCAATTCCCGTGCAACATTCGATACTCCAATCGGCGATTGATAATTTTCGCGGATAAACCGGATTGCCTGATGGATAAGTTCGTCCCCTTGTTCCGTCATATCACTGGAAAGGCGTGTAACAATTTTGGTCGGCTCCAGCGGAATACAATGATAACCGGAAGTTTGATGCGAAATAAGATTCCAAAGAAGTTCCGCCGCGTGAAATCCCGCTTTTTCAAGATCGAGCGCAATACTGGAAAGCGGCGGTTGCGAGAGTTCGCAAATCAGATCGTCGTTATCAACTCCAAGCACGGCAACCTGTTCGGGAACCGGATAACCGGTTTGGTTACAGATTTCAATAATCTGAGAGCCGCGGTCATCGTTGCACGTCATGACCGCAACCGGTTTTGGTAAGGAGTTGAGCCATGCGGCGAGAAACGGATATTCTTCTTTCCGCGACAATAATCCGGACGGATCGGGAAACGGATAAATGAAACAATTCAATTCCTGAGAGGTAATAATTCGTTGAAATTCCCTTTCCCGAATATCCGACCAATACCGAAGCGGTAATCCGCAAAATGCAAAATGACGAAAACCGCGCGAAAGAAAATGTTCGGCTCCCCATTGGGCGATTTTCGGCGAGTTGGAAAGAATTTCGCTGATTTCCAGTTTTTCTTTTTGAACATTTAATGTTTCTACGGAAGGCTCTATTGTTACGATAGGGATTCCCAAATCTTTTCTTGCTTTCAGGACGCCGGGAGTGGAGAGGCGGGAGATAATTCCCGAACGTTCGGGTGTTTGTATTTTTGGAAATTCTTGTTCTGTGTGTCCCGGCGATGTTACAATTGTTACGGGACCGTAAAGATTCGACCATCGAATCACACCGCGAATAAGCATTCGGGTAAAATTCCGTGATGTTTCCAAAAGTATGTAAAAGGTCGTATGTTGAGGCATTGTGTACAAAATTACTTAAAATAAATTTCTTTTGTAATGAACCGGACACCGTGAATTTCATAAATCAATTTTTCATAAATCAATTTTATTGTACATGAAGAACGTTTTCCTGCAACCACATGGAATTACTATAAACCGCTGTAAAATTGCTGTAAAATTACCGCAAAAAATATTGTATCTTGCGAATGTATTCTATTTTCATTCGGTAAACCTTTTATATGTCGTAAAATAGGAATAAATTTTGCGCAAAATGGGTTTGGCGTTTTTGTTTATTGGGGTTATAATTGGATTATTGTTATGAAGAGGTTTTTTGAATGTTGATAAAAATCAATTGACGAAACACTAACAACCGTTTGAATAAATTTGAATAGAACAGAAAAACGTTTCGGGAATGATTTTTTGAAATTCCGGCGGATTTTTTACCATTGATATAAATTGTTATAAAATGTCAAAGATTAAGATAGGCATGAATTTGGAAGCCACTCGGCATCACGACAAACCTTTTGTTTGGGGTTTGGATCGTGCGGCGGAAATGGGTTACGAATATGTGGAGCCGATGGTGCATTTCGGCAGGGAACTAATGAGTGAAGCCGGTTATTATCACACTTATTCGCTTTTTGACGATCCGTATAAGATGCGGCGAATGTGTGAGGAGCGCGGTTTGAAAATTTCGGGTCTTCAGGCTCATGGACCGTTGGGATGTCCTGAGCGGCACGGCGAATATTTGAAACTGGCGATCCGGTTTGCCACCGAATGCGGGGCGCCGGTCGTCAACACGGACGAAGGAATTAAGGCTTCGTGGACAACTGAGGCGGAGGATTGGGTTTTAATTCGTTACACACTTCAGGAGGCGGCTTTTATTGCGGAGGAACGCGGCATCAAAATTGGTTTGGAATGTCATTCTCAATATTCAAAGACGCCGGAAGGACTTGAAAAACTTTATCAACTTGTTCAATCGCCGAGTATTGGTTTTAATCTTGATACGGGAAATGCGTATCTTGCCGGACAAGACCCTTATGTTTGGCTTGAGCAAGTGATTGACCGATCGGTTCATTTGCACGCTAAGGATATTTCAACGGGACATTCGGATTCGGAACGCGGTAAAGTTACGGGAACTCCGGTGGGTTGTGCTTGCGGCGACGGGGTTTTGGATTGGAAACGTCTCACGAAAATTGCGAAAAAATGTCCCAATGATATTGTTTTTTCTGTTGAGTGCGGTTCCATTGATGAAGCCCGCCGAAGTTTGGAACATCTTAAACCGCTTGCGGAATCGATGGAATAAAAATACAATATTTAGAAAACCGGTTATTCGGGTGTTTCGTATATTCAACGGTTAATGAAGTAAACAGATACCTTAAATTTTATCTTGTCTTTGGGACTTGACAGATTTTCGTTTGCCATATAAATTATACCCATATCAATTTTTCATTTTT
>JAITQV010000686.1 GCA_031288765.1 Planctomycetaceae bacterium | reverse complement strand
ATTACAACAAAAATGATAACTCAATTAAAATTAATGTAAAGAGCCCCTTTGAACTCACTACCCAACGGAGCGTAATCATTTAAAAAATACGATGTTAGGATTTATGGGGATTGCGCCCTTTCAGGGCTTGTAGTTTATTTGTATTCTCATTCGTAGGGCGTTGCCCTACGCTACTGATGAAGGGCTTTCAGCCCTATTTTCTGGGCGAGGTTGTGGGGGCATCTTTACCCGCCGCGTTGCGGCGGGCTGGTTTATGCCGTCCCTTCGGGACTTTGGGCAGGGGCAAAAGTTTTTCCCGCCCCTACATCACTCCACTCCAACTCCACACCACTCCACAATATTACTGAAACTCTACTATTTCATCGCCGTTAACCGTTCCCATTGCCCCCCAAACACCATAATCCGATGCTCCTCCCGATTCACCGGTTGGCGGCGCAAGAGTTAAGTTTCCACAATCAATAGTTTCAGTTACAAATCGAACGGAACCGTCAAGCAAAAGGCATTGAACACCTATCGCATGTTCACTTGATGCGGAAATATAAGCGGCTTCGCCGTCATCACCGGTTGTTATAGCACGGCAATTCGGAGCGTTCGGCGGTAAAATCGTGTTAAAGGAATTCCATGTCGTTATCCCATCCCAAGCGCGTTGTCCGGTATAACCCCAAATACCCGAAGAATGGTTTACCAATGACCTTTTATTATAACATTCTTGAGGATTCGTATCGCAGTTTGTTACACCTTTACCGATATAACCGCTATTCACCCGCTCGGCTCCTCCCAATGGAGAAATTTTACGTTCACTCATTGCAATTGTGTTACTTGTTCCGTCTGCTGCGGATTCCAATCCTTTATATTGACGCGGACGCGGACAAAAAACTCCTCGTGAAAGATCGGCGGTAAATGTATCACCAAAACTGTACACATAATTGGAAAAACCTATTGAGTTAAGGTCATTGGCTGGGCGCAGTCTCCATACCGTATCCGACGGACAAAGAAACAAAGGGGATTGAGTGGTAAAAATACCTCCATTGGAACCGCTTACTTTAGTTACATAATTATTTGTACCGGTAAATATATATTTTTCTTTGTCACAGGTACGATGGAAGCGAACCGATTCCATCTCCAAGTAAAGCGGCTCCAATTCCACGAACGGCAGAATAGCAATATTGACACTGCAGCGTTCTTCATTTCCGTACGGGTTTGTTGCCGACGGCGCTCCGGCAATACCCCATCGATAGGCGGGAAGCGCAAGGCGTGTGTCGTGGTAATTGTGCAATCCTAAACCAAATTGTTTTAGATTGTTGGAACACGAGGAACGCCGTGCCGCCTCTCTTGCCGCTTGAACAGCGGGTAACAGTAATGCGATCAAAACACCAATAATTGTAATGACCACAAGCAACTCAACTAACGTAAACGCTCTGGTTTTTGTAATTTTTTTCATGAGTAAGCTCCTAAATAGTAATTGTAAAAAAAGGTTTAAATTGTTTAAAAATTATTCGAAATTTAAGGAATAATTTTTGTTCGATTTTGTAATATCAATCTCCAAACCGTCTGATTCATAACCGTACTTATCAAACAGTTCTTTCCATTGTTCGGGCGGTGCATCGGGAGCAGTCTCCCAACCAACCCGAACAACACACTTGCCAATGGGAACCCCCTTAACTGAAGGCGAAGATACCGCCTTAAACTTTCCGTCGGCAGAAACAACAGCGATACTTGGACGTTTACTTCCGCTGGAAAAAGTTAAGACGACGTTTTCCAAGGGCTGTCCTTTATAAGAAGCGGTTCCTTCCAGTTCCGCCATGTCGTAGGGAACGGATTGTTTGCAACCGCTGACAAATAAAAGGAACACAAAAAACAACACGCCAAAACGAATAATGTGTAACATGATTTTGTTTAGTGAAAATTCGGACAATAATTGCCCGGTAAAGGAGTGAAAAACTTTAAAAATCGAAAACATTTATTCCGCATCAACTGTTTGCGAACCGCCGCCGACATTCCAAGCAGTACCGAGTGCGGCGGGAGCTTTGGCATTGGCTCGGGTAAACGATGCCTCCCAAACATTCATATCTACATAATCAGCAATAAACAAAACACTGCCGTCACACATAACTGCTTGTAATCCGCCCACATGAAAACTATGAGCAGTTCGCATCCAATCGGGACTAAGATAATTCGGCGGATAATGACCGCCGGTGGTGTTCGAACAAATGGCATAACCCTGATCCGAGTGATTCACGAAGAGAAATGGGTTTTCATATTTCGTCTGTCGATTTGCTTGCTTCTCAGGAAGTGAGTTCGAAGACAACTCTAATGCCATAATCGTGTGAGTTGTCCCATCCGTAATTTGCGCTATGTTGATACCGCTGTTAAGGTAAAATACACCAAAAACACCGGCTTGAGTGGTATAGGTAGCCCGTGAGGGGAAACCTGCTCCGCCATTAACGGCATAATCTTTCATAGAACCGAAAACTTCTTCTTCATGAGGTGCACTCGGACAACGAAGAAACGATGGACACATACCAGCAACGGCTTTGTTTTCCGTATCGCCGCACGGATTCGAAGTAACAGTGTGAGGAGTAAAAGGATCGCCAACGGCGTAAGTATAGGCGTAGTGACTCCAGTCAATTTCTGCAGCAATTGCTTGACCTTCCGTATAAGGAAGGAGCAACGCCGGCCATCCGAACATTCCACAAGGAACACCACCCGCACTATGTAGGCTAGTTAGATTGCTAAAGCGGAGATTTCCCGACGAAAAAGTTTTTTGGGTATCGTGATAATTATGCATCCCGATCCCGATTTGTTTCAAATGGTTGGCACATTGCATTTGTCTTGCGGCTTCGCGCGCGGCTTGTACCGCCGGTAACAACAAAGCAATTAATATGCCGATAATCGTAATCACCACCAAAAGTTCCACCAGCGTAAAACAAACGGTGAAAAACGAATAATCCGTAAGAAGTTTACGGAAAAGTGTTGCGGAAACAAACGCTCTTCACGATTGCTTCTTAACTCTTTACCTAAATGTTCTTCTCCGTGTTTTTCACAAGGTAACATTGAGTTTGTTACAAAGTGTTTCAGTACATTTTTTACTAAATTCAAAATGTTTCCAAGTAAATTTTTCATTGTCAAGTTCCTTATATTAAGGTTTCATTAAAATCACCGCCGTTGCCGTGCCGCAAAACAATACGGCAAAATAACGCAACACGATTGAATTGTTATCGTTTTATTACCGTCAATCCTTAGTTGAAAGATTGAAATCGAACACGTTCTTTTTCCCTTTTTGCACTGTAACAGATTCGAGACCGGAAGTCTTCCGATTTTCATATTTTTGAGGAACATGATAAATCACCGGTAAACCGTTGGGATATTTTTCCTCCGCTTCTTCCATCGAAAGATTATTGCCCACAATTTCGATTTTCCTAAAAGTAACGTTATACGTTCCTGAAACAGCGCCGCCGCCAATATCCAAACCAGCCGTCGATAATCTGTAACGCCCGTTCGCACCCGTTATACCGCCTGCCGAATGACCTTCGTCGGGATTGACCGGACTAAAAATAACACTGATTCCTTGCATCGGCGCGCCGTCAACTAAAACCGTTCCAGAAACAAATTCCGTATCATAAGAACTTTGCCCGCCGCATCCGGTCAACAATGCAATAAAAATTAAAACAAAAAAACTTTGACGCATTCGTGATACCTTTCTGTTAAACATGTTAATTGTTATACAAAACAAAGTAACCGTTTGAAAAAATTCCCGTTTCTTATCCTGCTTTTACAAACGGTTACAAATAAAATACCGAAACAGGTTGAAATTTTTCATTACGGTACGGCAATAATCCTGACGAAATATCACCGCGCCGAAATCGAAAAATATTAGAAATACGGATTAAGGAAGCGGAGTGGATTCGCCGCAATTGACCGTTCCCAATTCCGACCAAACTCCGTAACTAAATCTCTCGCCGGTGTCGGGGTCTATTAACTCAGCCGGCGCATAATTGCCCCGATCATCACCATACGTATCTGCATAAGCAGAGTTAAAGTTGGGTCGTATGATTTTGCGACCTCCTTTGTCCAAATTTTTCGTATTGATAGAGTCCGAAATAAAATGGACGGACGCATCAATAAATGAAATATTCGCTCCGCCCGGATGTTCGCTGCTCGCCGCAATCTGAAAAAGCATAAACTCTTTGTAGTAAGCACTTGGGCTGTTTGGAGGAAGCAAAGTATGAAAATAGGCACAGGACGGATAATTTCCGATTGCCGTTCTGCCCAGATTTAAGGGTCTGGTGGGACAATTTTGCCTATCTGTCGTACTTGCCTTAACAATATCCTGAGACGGATTAAGAAATTCTCTGCCGGAACCTTTGAGATTTAAGACGTTTTGCGGCGGATGATAATACAAACATTCGATGTTGTTTGCCAGGTTTCTCCGGTAATCCGTTGGATTGTCTTCATCGTGAATGAGACCTTCGCCCAATAACACACTATTACTCGTTCCGTCTGTAATATAAGCAAGATCAACTGTAATCCTACCGAATTGACACCATGCTCTCGGGCACGATTGGCAAATACCGGGACTAATCGCCGTGTTATCGCCACTGGTTAGCGTATCACCGCCGGGCAAATCAGCACGACTAGCACGGTAGTTACTCCAAAGGATGGGAGTCTTTGAACTAACAGAACCTGTAAAAGTTGCTGTGGTCGAATAGGTTGAACCTTTCGCATCCGAAGGACAAAGTAATGCTGCAAGACTGACATTCGCTTGGTTCGTTTCGTTTAAATAATTATTGGGCGGTGCGGTATTGAGTATCGCGTCAAACAGAGCCGCCTGCTCAATGTACGGAAACACAAGAGCCAACCAACCGGCTCTCGCGCGGGTACTCCTAGTCCAGATTCGATCATAAGCGGACGCGGGAAAGCGTTTGTTGACATTGTGGAACGTGTGAACCGCTAAACTCAATTGTTTGACTTTATTGGTACACGACATTCGTCTTGCGGCTTCACGAGCCGCCTGAACCGCAGGCAACAACAACGCAATTAACACGCCGATAATTGCAATCACCACAAGAAGTTCGACCAACGTAAAGCCGAACAGTGAAGAACGGGAAAGAGTTGAATATTTGGTGGAAAAGATTTTGGAAAACCAACACTTTTTGTTTTCATTTCTTAACTCTATATCTAATCCTGCCCCCCCCCCCTGGTTTACCAGGCTTTCCCATTTTACCATTGGAATTTTATCAAAAAAATTCCACAACACCACAAACAAACATCTAACAAAATTTTCCATTGTAAATCTCCTTTGATATTACAAGGTTGCTATTGAATTTCCCTGCAACCGTTCACCATAAACCGCATGGCAAAAACAAAACCGGTTGCAAATTCAACGACATAAACTATACCAAAGATCAATCGGCATACAATCGGGGGTATCAAGAAAAATTCCGAAGTTTTATTTTTTTTGAAATTTTTAAGAAAATAATCAAGGAACCGGAATCGTATCAAGAATTTGAGCAATAATATCTTCGGTGGTCATTTCTTCCGCTTCGGCTTCGTAAGTCAGAATAATACGATGACGCAATACATTGAACGCAATATCCTTAACATCTTGCGGCGTAACATATCCCCGCCCGGAAAGAAATGCAGACGCTTTCGCGCCCTTCCCCAAAAAAATCGTAGCACGCGGCGAAGCCCCAAATTCAATCATCGGCTCCAACAATTTAAGCCCCATCGCCTCAGGAAAACGAGTCGCCCGAATAACCGAAAGAATATAATCCTTGATACTGTCGTCAATATAAATTCTCTCCACAACTCGTTGCATCTTGAAAATATCTTCGGCGGAAACAACAGGTTTGCTTTTGGTTTGTTCGTTTAGAAGTGCACGGTCAAGAATTTTTCGTTCATCTTCGCGCGCCGGATACGACACCTTCAATTTGAGCATAAACCGGTCAACCTGCGCTTCGGGTAACGGATAAGTTCCTTCCTGCTCAATCGGATTTTGCGTCGCCATGACAAGAAAAAGTCCGGCTAACGGATATGTTTCATCGCCGATAGTTACCTGGCGTTCCTGCATGGCTTCAAGCAACGCCGATTGGACTTTGGACGGAGCACGGTTGATTTCATCGGCAAGAACAAAATTAGAAAAAATCGGTCCTTTTCGGGTTTTGAATGTCCCTTCACCGGGAAGATAAATCATTGTCCCAACAAGATCAGCCGGCAATAAATCAGGAGTAAATTGGATACGTTGAAACTTCGTCGAAATGGCTTCGGCAAGCGATTTGATCGCTGTTGTCTTGGCAAGTCCCGGAACGCCTTCGAGAAGAATATGTCCGTGCGTTAAAAGCCCAATAAATAAACCGTTGATCATGGCTTCCTGACCAACAATCGTGCGGGCAACCTCCATTTTAAGCTGCTGAATTTTTCCCGCGTGTTCCGCAACCAAGTCGCGAATCATTTGAATATCGTTATTCATAATATTTTCCTAATATTAAATCCGTAAATCTGTGAATCCGTAAAAACCGTTGCAGGAAAACCGTAAAAATAATCCGAACTCCGGCTTAAAAATGAGTAATTGTAAACAATAATTATTTGAATTATTTGCCGAGATTATAAATTGATTTCAGACGTTTATCCGTTTCTTCCGCGCGTTCGTTACGTTTAACCTGTTTCCACAATTTGGAAAGTTCCTGAAGAGCCTTAATGTGTTCGCTTCGTGCCGAAGAAAACAAAATATCCGTGTGCATGTACGCCAAAATTGCCTCACGAGGTTTGCCGGCTTGTTCGTAAACCGAACCAAGCGAATTATAAACCAGCGATTGAAAAACCGAATCCTCATTGCTTGAATTTTTCGCAATTTCTTCAAGCATTTTAACGGCTTCCTCATATTTCTTTTCCGATGCAAGACACAAAGCCAAACCGATTTGAGCCGTCTTTTTCAAACGTTCCGCCTGTTCCGAATTGTCTTCCGACTTAATAACGGTTTCAAAATGTTTCCGTGCGGAATCTGTTTTCTGTTCTGTAATTTCCGCCATTCCCAGCGAAACAACCGCTTTAAGACGGTACTCCGCCCACGGCGCTTTTGCCAACGCCGCATATGATTTTTTAGCATCGTCAAACTTCCCCGCCTGAACCATCACATCACCGTAAAGTTCACAAATTTCAAAATAATGATAACTGTTTTTGTTATTCTTAATAAAATCCAGCAACGATTTTTCCGCATCGGCAAGATCGCCGGAACCGGTGAGTACCGATTTTGCTTTTGCCGCTGTTGTGAAATAATCGAAATCTTGTTTCATTTCCGGTTTGGTCAATGTTTTCGGATCAACCTTTGCCAACGCTTCCAATGTTTCCGGCATTCGGCTGCCGTCAAACGCGGTTCGTGCTGCTTTCAAACCGGACGGTTCGCCGTCATATTCGGTCAAAGCAATAATATTAGCGGGAATTTCCTGCTTTTCACCTCGGACGTCAACGGTTACTTTTTCCGCGTTGACGGCAAGAATTGTTCCCGAAACGTTTTTTCCTTTGCCTTCCCGAACTGTAACCCGATCCGCCGCCAACAGAACAGAAACCGCAAAAAAAATAATTGTACCGCTAAAAAATCCGAAATACCGAATACTTTTCAACATGTTAAAAACTCCTTATTAAATTTTTGTAATAATCCAACCATT
>JAITQV010000638.1 GCA_031288765.1 Planctomycetaceae bacterium | reverse complement strand
ACGGTAATAATTCCGCTTGTGGTTTTATCCCGCAGGACGTGATGTGCATAACCGGCGGTGAAGCGCAACGCAACCGCCGGATCAGAATCCCCAACCCGATACAAAAACAAAAGGTAGGCGACCTTTCGCCGAAGGGTTTTCACCCACGGTTGCTTGCCGATAGGCAATCGAAGCAACCAACATTGTACAAATTCACTGTCGGCTAACGCCGACGCAATCGTTGGGTGAAAGCCCTTCGGCGAGCGGTTGCCTACCTTTTTTTGTTGGCAAACTTCCGGCGGTTGCGCTTTGTCCCGCTATCGGTTACACATATCTCATCCTTCGCTCTTCGGACAAAAAAACATTTCACCGAATTAATTACGGGAATAATTACGGATTTTCTACAAAACCATAATTTTTTGCGCTAAAATGATAAAATTTTGCGCAAAATTAACTTGATTCTCTTGTGAACCCCGTTAAAATTACGTTTTCTATTGTTTTGCTTATTGTGTGTCCGGTGCGTGTTGCCGTAACTTACCAATTTATTAACTATGACAAAATCAAATAAAAAATTTGCAATTGGTCTTGATTATGGAACAAACAGTGTTCGGGCATTAATTGCCGATGTTGAAAACGGTTATGAAATTGCTTCTGTTGTTGAGCCTTATCCAAGCGGAAACGCCGGAATCCTTCTCGATCCGAAACAACCATTGCTCGCACGTCAAAATCCAAACGATTATATCCATGTTTTTTACCGTTCAGTTGCCGGTGTTGTCCGTCAGGCTCTTGAAGTTAAAGATGCCGGATTTAACCCGGACGGCGTTGTCGGTATCGGAGTTGACACCACCGGCTCCACACCAATTCCTGTTGACCGAAACGGTACGGCATTGGGGTTGTTGCCGCAATTCCAAAACGATCCCGACGCCCAATCATGGTTGTGGAAAGACCACACCGCTTTCGCCGAAGCCGCCGAAATTACGGAAAAAGCCTCACGTTATCCGGTAAAATATCTTTCCCAATGCGGTGAAAAATACAGCAGCGAATGGTTTTGGTCTAAGATATTACATTGCAAACGGGTCAACCCGAAAGTCTTCGAAGCCGCTTACTCTTGGGTTGAACTGGCTGATTTTATTCCGGCGTTGATGATAGGAAATACCAATCCCGACACGTTACTGCGCGGGATTTGTGCCGCCGGTCACAAAGCAATGTTCCACACACAATGGGGCGGATTGCCCAGTGCGGAATTTCTTGGTTCCCTTGATCCCGATTTGGTACGCCTCAGCGAACACTTCAACCCCAAAACAAAAACCTCCGATCAAGCCGCCGGTTATCTTTGCGAACAGGTTGCGGCGAAAATCGGACTTCCTTCCAAAATTCCTATTACGGTTGGCGCGCTTGACTGCCATGCCGGAGCGGTCGGCGCCGGAATCAAACCGGGAACTCTTGTCAAAATCATAGGAACCAGCACTTGCGATGTGATGATCCACCCGCTTTCCGAACCGCTCGCCGTCATTCCGGGTCTTTGCGGAATTGTTCCCGGCTCCGTCATGTCGGGAATGTACGGAATTGAAGCGGGACAATCCGGCGTCGGCGATATTTTCAACTGGTTCGTTAAAAACCTGACACCGGAATCCTTCACAAAAACAACTGATATTCACAACGCTTTGGCTTGCGAAGCGGAAAAACTCGCGCCCGGTGAAAGCGGTTTATTGGCTCTCGACTGGCATAGCGGAAACAGAACCGTTTTGGTTGATCAGTTGTTGACCGGACTTATTCTCGGAATGACGGTTCACACAACAGCACCGGAAATCTACCGCACACTCGTCGAAGCAACCGCCTTCGGAGCGTTGACCATCATCAACCGGCTCGAAGAATACGGCATCAAGGTCAATGAAGTTATCAATTGCGGCGGTATTGCGGAAAAAAGTCCGTTGACCATGCAAATTTACGCAGATGTCTGCAATAAGCCAATGAAAATTTCCCGCAGCGCCCAAACATGCGCTCTCGGCGCAGCTATACTGGGAAGTGTTGCCGGAGGATATTATAAAAATGTTGAAGCCGCCCAGCAAAACATGACCGGCGTCAAAGAAAAAATTTATGTTCCCGATTCCCGTGCGGTTGCCGTTTATCGGCGGCTTTATAAATTGTATCACGATTTACACGACACTTTTGGTTGCCGTGAAAATCCGAACAACTTATATCATGTGATGAAAGAACTCATTGATATTCGTGAAAATACGCGAAAATAAAACCTCACGGTAACAGTTGTTTTCAATATAATTTTGGTAATATTTCGTGATTATTCAGTGGGAATGTTTTTTTTGTCCTAAGCCTAAGCCCGCAGGACGAGATGTGCATAACCGGCTTTTAAATGTGAAACTAATTTTTATTACATTGCCCTGAAAGGGCGAGATAAGCCAGCCCGCCGCAACGCGGCGGGTTAAGATGCCCCCTACCCTAACCTCGTCCTGAAAGGGCAACAGATTAGTTGATAGTTAGTAGTGAATAGTTAATAGTGGAAGACGCAAGCGGATTATTTAATAGACCTTTTCGCTAACTTACAAATAGGGTATCTATTCAGTTATTTATCCGAAACTAGGGCTGAAAGCCTTTTAGTCAATACAGTAGCGTAGGGCAACGCCCTACGAAAAAGGAACACAACGAAATTAAAGCCCCAACGGGGCGTAATCATTTAAAAAAATACGATGTTAGGATTTATGGGGATTGCACCCTTTCAGGGCTTAAATTTATTTGTATTCCTCTTCGTAGGGCGTTGCCCTACGCTACTGATGAAGGGCTTTCAGCCCTATTGTCGGGACAAATCACTGAATAGATACAATGATTCTTTAACCGTGAAACCCACAAAAAAACAATCGGCTCAATAATTACAAAATACGACATTTTTGCCATGTTTTCAATGTTTGAACAGGTAAGGGAAAAGGTCTAATATATTTTGATAAATAGAACGCTTGCGAATTATTCACTATTAACTATAAATTATTAACTAAAATATATTGCCCTTTCAGGGCGTTGATGGTTTAACAATTACCCGCCGCGTTGCGGCGGGCTGGCTTATATCGCCCTTTCAGGGCGGACGTAGAGCAATATTACTCGCATTAACTCGTAACCCTTACAAATATCGAAAAATGTAGTTCTGCATTGACCTAGTGTAGTTCTGCATTGACCGAATGTAGTTCTGCATTGACCGAATGTAGTTCTGCATTGACCGAATGTAGTTCTGCATTAACCGAATGTAGTTCTGCATTAACCTAATGTAG
Organism: Planctomycetaceae bacterium; assembly: GCA_031288765.1. Lineage (GTDB taxonomy): Bacteria > Planctomycetota > Planctomycetia > Pirellulales > Thermoguttaceae > WRKP01. The sequence goes on along the minus strand of JAITQV010000638.1, from coordinate 174 downwards.
TTCTGCATTGACCTAATGTAGTTCTGCATTGACCGAATGTAGTTCTGCATTGACTTAATGTAGTTCTGCAATTTCCGCATTTTGCCTGTCCGAATGTTCAAAAAAGATACAAATTCGCCCAAAATTGCTGTGAAATGAAACAAACGGCTGAATATTTACTCATTGCTCATAATT
>JAITQV010000626.1 GCA_031288765.1 Planctomycetaceae bacterium | reverse complement strand
TGATGAGCGGTTTTAATTTTGTTTCCATTTGACATTGTGTCCCTAGCGGGACACGCATTTCTTTTATAATATTTTTCTACCAACATTTCGTCCCTAACGGGACGGAGTTTAGCGAAGGGCGTATGAGCGCAAAATTTTTCGCCACGAAAACCGGAATCTTAACCCCGCAAGCAGTGTGATGTGCATAACCGGCGCGCAACCTACGGATCAGAATCCCCACACCGACAAAAAGTCGGCAATTGTTCGCAAATCTTATGATTGACAATTCATAAGGTAGGCAACCGCTCGCCGTAGCGGTTGCGTCGGCGTTAGCCGACAGTGAATGTGTACAATGGTTGTTTCGATTGCCTATCGGCAAGCGACCTTTCGGCGAAAGGTCGCCTACCTTTTGTTGGCAAATTTCGGCGGTTGCGCTTCGCTTCACCGCCGGTTATGCACATCACACCTCGTGCGGGGTTAAGATTCCGTTTTCCGTAGCGAAAAATCTTTCGCCCACACATTATTCCACAATCAACTCCCCACTCTCCACAATTCCCTTTCCGCTGCCAACACCCCGCTCTTCATTAAACATCTGCGGTTACGTATTGACAATGTTTTGAAAAGGTCTTAAATTAGATTGTTGATAAGAATGTACCCGTTTCTTAACTTCATCACCAAGAACAAAACTCTTACTTAAAAAACCTTGCGTAAGCGTTATTGACAAGTCTTATAAAGGTATTTTCCGCTCTTAGCCCCCCTATGCTCAAAAATTATCAACCATGAATACCATCCGAGTGCTTTCGCAAAGTATGATTAACAAAATTGCCGCCGGCGAAGTTATCGAACGCCCGGCAAGCGTCCTCAAAGAATTGGTCGAAAATTCCATCGACGCCGGCGCCACACGTATCGATATCACCATCGATAAAGCCGGAACCGATTTACTCCGCGTCGTCGATAACGGCAACGGTATCCCCGCCGACCAATTAGTCTTGGCATTGTCGCCGCACGCCACCAGTAAAATCACCGACTCCGACGATCTGTTCCGCATCGGAACATTCGGTTTTCGCGGCGAAGCCTTGGCGTCCGTAGCCGAAATCAGCCAATTGTCCCTCAAAAGCCGTGTCCCCGAAAGCAACGAAGGAGGCGAAATTCACAGCAACGGCGGCGAACAAACCCCTCCGGCTCCCTGCGGAATCCCCGTCGGTACACAAATAGAAGTCCGTAACCTCTTCTTCAATACCCCCGTACGCCGCAAATACTTAAAGTCAATCACCACAGAATTAGGATATATCACCGAAACATTCACGCGTTTGGTCTTACCCTACCCCGCAATCCATTTCACCCTAAAACACAACGGACGTGTCCTCCACGATTTGCCGCCGGAAGAAACTCCCCTAAACCGGATTCGCCAACTGTTCGGCGAAGATATCGCACGGAACCTGATTGACGTGGAAAGCCGACCGGGCGCGGCTGTCCGGGTCTTCGGGTTTGTCTCCCACCCCAACCAAAGCCGAAACAATAACCGTATGCAATACTTCTTTCTCAATAAACGGTTTATTCGGGATCGGGCATTGCAACACGCTTTGAATGAAGCCTACCGCGGACTCCTGCTGACAGGACACTTTCCCATCGCATTTCTGCAAATCGAAATGTCCGCAACTATGTTCGATGTCAACGTGCATCCGACAAAAATGGAAGTTCGTTTTCTCGATTCCCAACGTATTTACACGGATTTTCTGGGAGCAATTCGTGAAAAATTCCTCAATTCCGATTTACGCAGCCGATACCACGCCGGTTCGGAGAAAAAAACAGACTCCCAAACAGAAACCGCTCCGGTGTTCGGGGAACAACCCCAGACTCACGATACTACCGTAAACGACCCGCGAACGGCTCTCGATCCGGCGGCAACTGAAGCAACTCGCCAACAGATTCGCGATTGGGTCGAACAAATCAGCCGCAACAAAACTGCCGACGAACCGGAAGAAATCAACCATCCCTTGTCCCGCTCCGGCGAATCCGATGCCGCCGTGTCCGGTTCGGACGCCGCCGATTCCGCCCAATCCGGCTTTCAAAAATCCGGTTCAACATCGGACGCGTCGGTTGTTATCGGCGGGAAAGATATTACGTTTCACGCCTTACCGGATCGCCCGATGTTGCCGGAACAAGCCGAGAAAAATCCCCAACCTTCCATTATTAATGATGAGAGCAATCAGGCGGAGAACAAACCCGCTATGAACGATTTACTGAAATCGCTTTCGGATCGGGCTGCCTATTCGCCGCAAGGTAATCTCGTCGTCCAAATGCACAACCGGTATCTCATTATGGAAACAACTCAGGGAATTGCCCTGATTGACCAACACGCCTTGCATGAACGTGTTCTCTATGAACAGATTAAAAAAAATATGAGCGAAGGACAACTCGAATCCCAACGCTTATTAGTTCCCATTCCTGTTGATTTGTCCCCCAATGAATCCGCCTGTGTGATAGAACATGTTGAATTTTTCCAAACGCTTGGTCTGACTGTGGAACCGTTTGGCGGTGAAACCGTGTTGATTTCCGCATTTCCGGCGATTCTTTCCAAAACACCTCCGGCGGAAATCTTAATGTCGTTGCTGGAACCGCTTCTTGAAGCCGGAAGAAAAGTGAACCGCACAGAGATGCTCGATGAATTGCTTCACAGCATGGCGTGTAAAGCGGCAATCAAAGCCGGTGACCAACTCCGTTCCGATGCCATCGCCCAATTAATCCGGTTGGCGGAAAAAGAAGTCAATGCTCATCATTGTCCGCACGGACGCCCGTCAATACTGATTTTTTCCTGTGAAGAAATTGACAAGATGTTTAAACGAACATAGTATTCTGTTTTCCGTCTTGGACATGCTTTTTGGGGGCATCCGAAACTTCCCGAATTGTTCCTCGTCGGCAATCCAAACATTGTTGTTTTCTCCGCCCCCTTGGAAAAACCGACCGTTTTAGTAGAATATAGTAATTCTCTTTTTAATTCCTATAAGTAAAAGCCAAAGTAAAGGAGTCTGATTGTGATAGTTGCCGCATCCACTTCATGTGTTCCGAACATGTTGTTGCAAGATATTTTGGATCGTCTCGCCGACCTGGAATACACTAATGTGGAACTGGTTATTGGGGAGCAACAGTCAATTCAAATCTCTGAATTAGCTGCTCAATGCGAATCGGTTATTCAAATTTGCCGGACATCGCGCCGTATTACGCCGGTGGCGATTTATTTTGATCCGGAACCGACGGCTCCGAATTATTTGGAGCAATTCAAGGTGGCGTGTCAGCTTGCCAAGGCGATTAAGATTGTGGTGATGACGGTTCGGGCGTCGGTTCCCGGGACGCCGTTTAACGAAGAATATGAGCGGCTTCGTCAACTGGTGCATATTGCTATGTCGCATGGTGTGGTTGTGGGGTTGCAGACGGAGGTTGGGCGAATGACGGAGATGCCGGACACGGTGGAGAGTCTTTGCAAGAGTATCAAGGGGTTGGGGGTAACGCTTGATCCGAGTCATTACATTTTCAACCAGTCCAAGCCCAAAGATTACGAATCGATATTGGGTTATGTTTGCCATGTACGTTTACGCGACACGACGCCGACGCAATTTCAGGTTCGGATTGGGCAGGGGATTTTGGAGTTTGGGCGTTTGGTTATTCAGTTGAACAAAGTGGATTATTG
>JAITQV010000576.1 GCA_031288765.1 Planctomycetaceae bacterium | reverse complement strand
ACACCCAATACCCCCTAAGTAACTCTTGTATTTAACAAGTAATGTATGAACTTGTCCGAAAAACTTTGAAAAGGCTTAAAATTATCGCATCGGTAATTTTAGGCTATTTCAAAATGGTTGGACAAACGCACAATTAGATAATTTTAAGAAATACAATAAAAGTTACAGAGTACCCATGATTTTTTGAATATTTGAAAAAAAAGGCATTGCGTGTATATTAAGTTTTTTTGATACATCTTCAATAGAGGTTTTTATCAGTTTTTTATCTTCTTCATTGATATTTGGTGTTTGTATATTGAGTAAATCAAAATCAATAAGTGATTCAAATTCATTTATATTACGAGAATACATGTTATCGATTCTTTTTTGTGCAGAAACGTTCCATTCACATTGAGTAAATGCGCCGGATCTTTGTTCTATATCTCCGAGATGACATCTTAAATTTCCTTGACCTATTACCAATACAGACCGTAACGAATCTTCATTATATGGAGTAGTCAAAAAATTCATACTCTCATCAGGATATTTGTCTGCTAAAGATACCGCTAATTCTACAGAGAAACAATTATATCTTTGAGATGGTTGCAACATAATAAAGGCATAACCTCGTTCTAAAAGAGAACATTGATATATTCTACAACCGATTGAGTTTTCACTTTTCTTATTTCTAAGAAATTGCGGAAATCTCGTTTTGATCATCTCTTCAAATTGTTTACGTAATTCCTTTCCAAGTTGTTTGTCCATATTTTCCCTTTGTACGATCAATAAATTCATATTTTTGGAGTTAAAATTTCGGGACAAATTCTCAAAATTGTTAAATCTTTCTTTTATGCGCCAAAAAATAATTGTGGAAAATTTGCGTTTGTAAAAATTTGCGTAATTTGCGGACTTCTCTCCTTATATTCTCTTGTATTCTCTGCAGTTAATAAAATAGACAATTACGGTCTATTGTACAACACCCGCCGAATTGGTATTTTAAATGCGGAAAATACGGAACTTTCACGGAAGATTGCAAAACTTTTTAACAAATTTCCGCCCATTTTCTCTTCGCATAACCCCTAACAATAAAATCCCATGATTCAATTTCGTTGTATTCGTTGCCAACATGCGGTTGAAGCATCGGAAGACACGATCGGCAGAAGAATATATTGTCCGGTCTGCTATCTCACGCTCACAGTTCCGGCAACAAGCACGGTTCAACCCGTTGACGAATCGAAACTTTATACTGCGGATGCGGTTCCGGTTGATGTGCGGGAAATGGAAAACCGAAAACAATTTGTTTCCTTGTCTTGTCCGGTTTGTTCCACCAATATCTCCGTTACCAAAGAACAAATCGGGACGGAAATTGTTTGTCCTGAGTGTGAGACGAAAGTCCGAGTTCCCGAATCGATTGCGGAAAAGGCGGAACGGGCGTTGGCGGAATGGGCGCGGGACAACCGGACTTGGGATAAAAGAACTCAAGAAGAACGGGCAAAAGACGGATTCTTGTGGAACGACCGGCAACTACCGCCCGACCAACCCAACCAATCCGGTAAGGAAACTTACACTTTACGCGACGCCAATAACCCCGCACCGGAATATCGGACAATTCGGGTTTATTGCAAACTTTGCGGAACAATGATGTACGCATCCGACACTCAAGTCGGTACCGAATTAACCTGTCCCGATTGCAACACGAAAACCATTGTTCCCGCTCCTGCCAAACCTGTTCCGCTTCCGCCGCCGTTGCCGCCCATGTTCGAAGGCGGCAGAACATTTGGTCTTGCCGGAATGGTTCCGCAGCCTGCCGCCGGATTATTGATTCCGGTGGTTTGTTCGCTTTGCGGAACTCGAATGTACGCCGGAGAAAATGAAATCGGCGGTTTCAAAACCTGTCCCGATTGCGGACGGAAAACCGAAATCAAAAAGGTCGCCCAATCGGAAAAAATACAACCGTTCATTTCTCCCAACGGCGGTTACGGAGTCAGTCAATCGGAATTACAGGAAAAACGCCCCGTCTTCCGAACATTAACCGATTACCGTTATATCGAAGGTTCTTTGGACAAAGAACTTTACGATACCAAAAAACCGGATGTTACAGAACAAGGCTTCCTCCAACCGCCGGTTTTGTACAATCCCGATTCTTACTCTCCCGATTCTTACTCTGACCCGGAAACCGAAATTGATTCGGAAACGTTGCGCGAACGCCGTGCCGCAAAATCGGCAAATCAACAGATTGAGCGGGATATTATTAAAATTGTCAGGCGTACTCCGTTGCCGAAATACCCGTTTTTGAACCGGATTTTCGTACCGTTCTGTGACGGGCGGTTGCTGGGACAGGCAATCGCCGCTTCAATACTTTGTATTGCGGGACCTTTTCTCGGAACATTGCTTCCGGGTTTATTTGTTGTTGTCAGTGCGCCGTTTGGCGTTTTGCTGCTGTTTCTCGGTTTGAGTTTATTGTCGAATACTTATCTCAGTTTGTTTCTCTGGACAACTGTCGGCAATGATTTACCGGAAAAAGACGATTGGCTGGAATACCGGTTACTCGACAGCGGTTCGTTTACCGTCTGGGTATTTTTACTGACAATTTTAGCCGTTTCGCCCGGATATTTATTGTCTTCTTATATTGCGAAGGGAACATCGGAAGCCGTATTACTTGCTTTTTTGTTATTGGGTTCGTTTATGTTGTTTTTTCCGGTTTTGTTTCTTTCCAGTATGGAATCCGGCTCGTATTTTATTGTTCTTTCCAAAGAAACCTGCCGTTCGCTGATCACAAACGCCGGAGTTTGGTTGCGGTTTTATTTTATTTCGTTCTTGCTTTTGGTTCTCTTTTGCTCAATAATACTGTTTGTTTCCTTTACAATTCATCATATTCTTACGGGATTTTCCCTGTTAATTCCGGTGTGGTCGTTTTTTTCACTGTTTTACGCCCGATTTTTGGGGCGGCTCGGCTGGACATTGGAAGAGACGGCTTATCAAACGGAAAAAAATAAGGCGAACCTATGAATCTTAATCAAATTCTAACGGAACCGCTTGGTTTTCCGCCGCTTTCTCAATTGGTTTTTCCGGGCGACCGTGTTTTTCTTGTTCCCGATGCCGAATACGCGGAAGAACCGGAAATCTTAGCGGAAATTGTTGATATTTTGCTGGAAAACGGTTTTAAGGCGGAGGATGTTCAAATTCTGTTGACGGATTCCGAAGAATTTACGGTTTCGAGGCGGTTGCGAAATTGTTTATCTTCGGATATTCGGGTTTTGTTCCATCGTCCGAGCCGCCGTGATTTGCACGCGTTGCTGGGCGTCAACGAATCCGATGAACCGATTTCGCTTTGCCGTGATTTGGTTGATGCGGACTTGGTTATTTCGGTTGGCAGGTTTTACACGAAGCGACCGAAAAACCATTTTGGTCTTCACACGGCGATTTTCCCCAGATTTTCCGATTCGGCAACTCAGCATCGATTTGCGGACACCGGCAAAAGCAAACACCGTCAATTACAAGCCGAAGTGGATGAAGCCGCAAAATTATTGGGGGTCATTTTTACGATCCAATTTCTTCGTGAACGCGGTAAACCGGTCAAAATTGCTGCCGGTTTACCGGAATTGGTTATGGAAATGCTGCAAGATGTTAACGGGTTTTCCCGATAAACTTTCCCTCTTAACCTGTTCCAACACCGAAAAACATTGCCGAAACGTGTTACAAAAGCCGGAAAACTCTCGAGAGATAAAAAAAATCTCACGAGAGATCAAACCTATCTCTCGAGAGATGAAACCTATTTCTTGAGAGATATTAAAAAATCTCTTGAGAGATCAAACCCATCTCACGAGAGAT
>JAITQV010000524.1 GCA_031288765.1 Planctomycetaceae bacterium | reverse complement strand
CGCAAGCAAAATTCCTACCGCAATAGCAATTTATCACCGTCGGTTTATTCCGGGAAATGCCGGAATTTTGACCAATTGATTCCAAGTTTCCGCATTTTGGCGCGAAGAGTATGCGGATTGATTTTGAGCAAAACAGCGGCTCCGCCGGCTCCCTCAATAACACCCTGAGTAAGAGCAAGAGCGGCTTCAATATGTTGCCGGACAATTTCGTCCAGCGGAAGAAAATTCAGTTTCGCCTGCAACAACATCTCCTCTTTTTCCGATAACTGCTCGGACGAATCGTCGCCGTTTTCAAAAAAGATGTCCGTCGCCGTTGTTTCCGCCAAAATTTCGGCAGGAACCTGTTCACCTTGCAATTCTTGGAACGAATCGGCAAAAGCAAGCCGCCGCCCCTCGCCAAGCAACACCGCACGATCAATAACCGCCCCAAATTCCCGCACATTGCCGGGCCAAGGATACTTTTCAAGAGCCGCAATATCTTCTTTGCGAATAGGAATTTCCGGCAGAGAAAATTTTGTTGCGGCACGCTGCACGAAAAATCGGGCAAGTTGTCCAATGTCTTCCAACCGCTCCCGTAACGGCGGAATCCTAATCGGAAAAACAGAAATCCGATACCACAAATCTTCACGAAATTCGCCTTCTTTGACCATTTGGCGTAAATTCCGGTGTGTCGCCGCAATAATTCGGACATCCACCCGCATATTTTTTCCGCTGCCGCCAACCGGTTCGAAACTGCCGTCCTGAAGAACTCGCAAAAACCGAACTTGAGCGGCAAGAGGAAGTTCGCCGATCTCATCAAGAAGAAGTGTTCCGCCGTTAGCGGCTTCAAACCAGCCTTTGCGTTTTTCGACGGCTCCGGTGAACGCTCCCTTTTCATGACCGAAAAGATAAGAATCAATTAAGTCCGGCGGTACGGCACCGCAATTCACTTTGAGAAAAGGTTGTCCCGCCCGGCGTGATTCTTCGTGAATATGTCTGGCAAAAACTTCTTTTCCGCTTCCGGTTTCACCAAGAATCAAAACGGGAACATCAGACCTCGCAACAAGTCTCGCCCGCTCAAGTACCGACTTGAGTCCCGCATCGTGACCGATTATATTATCCATAAGAGATTTCAAACGTGGACTGAAAATAATCAATGGAACTATACCAAGCAAATAGTATGCCGATATTATGCCGGCAAAAAATACCGCTAATCCGTGATATTTCACGGGCATCCGTGAAATATCACGGCGATACGAGTGTTTCAACGCCCAAGCCGTGATATTTAACGGCATTGTATTGTATGATACTTGACTTGAACAGCCCTTTACCGTATTATTTAAACCACAATTTTATTAAATTACCGGTATTTGTTAAACGGAATAGGAATTACAGCCGATATAAAATTCCTTTGGCGCAATAATTGCTAAATTTTATGAACCAACCCATTTCCAATATGTTATAAACCAATGTAAAAAATAAGAAAGGAGTTCGCAGATGACCCGCAACCGAACTTACGACACAATCACCCAAACAACATTCGATACACCGCTTGTTAAATTGAATAAAATTATCCCTAAAACCCATGCTGCCGTTTTACTGAAACTGGAATTTTTCAATCCGCTTTCGAGTGTGAAGGATCGGATCGGGCGGGCAATGATTGAAGCGGCTCAAAATTCGGAAATCTTAAATTCCGAAACGGAGATAATCGAACCGACAAGCGGTAATACGGGAATTGCTCTTGCATTTGTTGCGGCGGCAAACAGTTTGAAATTGACATTGGTGATGCCGGAGACCATGAGTATTGAACGGCGGCTGCTTCTTGCCGCGTTGGGTGCCAATCTCGTTCTGACGCCCGGCACAATTGGTATGAAAGGAGCAATTGACAAAGCGTATCAATTAGCGGAGGAAAATCCTAATTCGTGGATACCTCAACAGTTTGAAAATCCGTCCAACCCCGCTATTCACGAAACAACAACCGGACCGGAAATTTGGGCGGATACGCACGGCAAAATCGATATTTTTGTGACCGGAATCGGAACCGGCGGTACATTTACCGGTGTAACACGGTATTTACGGGGGCAAAGGAAAGATATTATTGCTTATGCGGTGGAACCTGCGGATTCGCCAGTTCTTTCCGGCGGACATCCGGGAGCGCATGCGATTCAGGGGATTGGGGCGGGATTTGTTCCGAAGAATCTTGACACATCGCTCATTAACCAAGTTGAAACGGTTACAACCGAAGAAGCCTTTTTTTGGGGGCGGCGTTTGGCAAAGGAAGAAGGAATTTTAGCGGGAATTAGTACGGGGGCAAATGTTGCGGTGGCGGCGCGTGTGGCGGCAAGACCGGAAAACAGCGGCAAAACAATTGTTACAGTTGCCGCAAGTTGCGGAGAACGGTATCTCTCAACACGATTGTTTAAGGATCATTCTTAATTTTTTCCTAAGTCCGCGGGGCAGAATGTGTATAACCGGCGGTGAAGCACAACACAACCGCCGGATCGAAATCCTCAACCCGACAACAAGGTTGCGTCGGCGAACGATTGCCTACCTTATGAATTGTTAATCGTAAAATAGGTGAATGATTACGATTTTAAGATTATGTACGGTTATGGAATTACGATATTTACGTTTTGATTTATTTTCTGTTTATTTTTATCCGAGTGCAACATCAAGAAGCATCATAATTGTAAAACCAATAATGGCTCCGATTGTTCCCGCATCGCTGTGACGATCTTCCTGTGAAGTCGGAATCAGTTCTTCAACGACAACATAAATCATCGCACCGGCAGCAAATGCCAAAGCAAACGGTAAAATTCCCTGTATAACAGATACAATTAAACAGCCGAAAACAGCGGCAACCGGTTCAACAAACCCGGAAATCTGACCATACCAAAAACATTTTCTTCGCGAAAGTCCTTCACGGCGTAACGGTAATGAAATTGCTGCGCCTTCAGGAATATTTTGGATACCAATCCCAACTGCTAACGAAAACGCCGCCGCAATACTCGCCGATTCAATACCGGAACCAATGGCTCCAAAAGCAACTCCCACCGCCAAACCTTCCGGTATGTTGTGTAACGTAATTGCAAAAACCAATAAAAAACTGCGCCGCCAGTTTGTTTGTATTCCTTCCGGTTGATCGCCGTCGCCGTTGTGGAGATGCGGTAACGTTTTATCCACCGCCCATAGAAAAAAACCTCCGGCAAGAAATCCCAAAACCGGCGGTATCCAAGGTGTCCAACCAAGTTCCCCACTCAAATCAATACTCGGCGCAAGAAGCGACCAAAAACTCGCCGCAATCATTACACCGGAAGCAAAACCAAGCATTCCATTCATCGTTTTGCGGTTGATCTCCTGAAAAACAAACACCGCCGCCGCACCTAACGCCGTCGCTCCCCAAGTAAAAAGCGTTGCTAAAATAGTTAATTGTAATGGATTAAATTCCATGATCGGATATAACAAAAGCAGTTTCAATTTTCAATAAATAATCGTGCGAATAGCTCCCTAACGCCGTCCGCTCCGCCGAGTTAGATATTCAATAAGAGCCTTGTCAAATTGAACACTGGTATCCAATTCAACATAATCAATTCGCGTTTTTGAACAGTCGTGCCGAAAACGGTTGCGAAATTCCTCAAGAGCGTCGAGATAACTTTGTTTTAACGTTTCGGCATCGCCGGGAATTGTTTCCTCGGATTCGGGATCAACCAATTCGACACGACCATGAAACGGAAATTGAGTTTCCGCTTCGTCCAGAATGTGAAACAAAATCACATCATGACCGGAATGCCGTAAACGATGAAGCGCTTTCAATATTTCATCGGCATCACCCAGTAAATCACTGAATACCATAATCATACTTTGCCGTTTCAACATTGCGGCAAGCTGCATCAATGACGCGGCAATATTCGTCTGACCCGTCGGCTGCAATTTGGAAAGAACGGAAAGGATTGTTCCTAATTGTGTCCGGCGCGACTGCGGTTTGAGCGATTGTTTAATTGTTTCGTCAAATGTGATCAGCCCAACCGGATCTTGCTGGTGTGTCATCAAATAAGCCAATGCAGATGCCAAACAAACCGAATAATCAAACTTGGTCATTTCCTGACGATAGGTATAACCCATTGAACGACTCGAATCAACCGCAAGATAACCGGTCAAATTTGTTTCCGCTTCATATTTTTTGATATAATATTTTTCCGTCTTGGCATAGACAAGCCAATCAATGTCCGAAGGATCATCGCCTTGCGTGTATTTTCGGTGTTCACTAAATTCAACAGAAAAACCGTGAAGAGGACTGGCGTGAAGACCGTGCATAAATCCTTTGATAATAAATTGCGCACGTAAATCAAGCCGTTTAATCGTTTGAATTACTTCCGGTTTCAGATATTGTTCCTGACTCTTCATTTTCTTAACGGTATTTTTAGGAGACTTTTATTTGCAACATTTTTCTTTTCTGAAACATGATAATTTATGCCGCAACAAAAAAATATCAAAAGATAAACAATTACTGCCGGTATTACCAACCTTGCCCGAAAAAATGAAAGGCAATATATTCTCTTGCCCATTTCCGCCAACTCCTGACAGGTATCAAACACGTCAATAATTTTGAAATAAAAAAACATACCCTATCAACAATCGACATCAACCATGCCGTTTTCCTAACTTTATCGGCAACTTCTTTAGGTGTTACCGGACCAAAATGATGCGCGTAACGTTCCTGATTGTTACGGAGAAAATCCGGAAACGTTTCGTCCGGTTCCACTCCTAATAATCGATGTAACGTAAACGCTCGCTGCATCCGCTTTTCAATATTTTTGAGATTGGTGATTTCTTCATAATTTCGTTCCTGATGAGCATATCCCTGAATTTTTTCCCTGATAGATTTCAAACCGCCAAGATAAGAAAAATGCCAGCCACCGTTTTGAATACGGCGCGATTTTTTATACATTCTTATTTTTGTTGCAGTTGTTCCTTGATTAAGTTTTTCCAGATTGCAGGCTCCATAGTTTCGGATATGATCAAGACCATTTTTAAAAAGATAATAAGGTAACATTTTCGTACCAATCCAAACAGGCTGCCGAATATAAATATGATTCAAATAATAAATACACCATAACTGTTCAAATGCCATTATCTCCGATTCGTGACAATATTGAAGAATCGCTTTCGGATTGGGAATTTCGTCAAGATCGGAAACCAAAATCACATCGTTATCTTCACAACCGCGTAAACACCGCTCAATACAGTTCCGCTGATGGTTTTCATTCGTCCACGCCGTTTCAAATTCAGGATAATCATCAACAACCAAATGAATTATTTTAGAAACAAAACCCGCAAAACGATCTTTATTCGTTTCAAAATAAAGCGGTTTGGGTTGATTCGAAAAGGTTCGTGTCGCTTCGACAATAACAAAACGATCCACAACCTCATTCAAAATGTTCATCCTGATTTCCAGTAAATCAACCTCGTTAAAAAAAGTAAAACAATCGTAAATCATAAAATCAATATGAAAAGATTAAATCAGTACGTTAAATATCACAAACATTTATCCGATTTTCCAACGGCTTAATCCGCGTTCCTGTTCACTAAATTCCGCTCCGATTTTGACTAATTTTCGTCCGTCTGAGGTGTAAGGAATCAAATAATCTTTGGAATCAATCTGTTCAAGAGCGTCTTCGGCTGTACCGTAATTCGCCATCTTAAATTCAAAAACAAAAATTGTGTCCGCCGTTTTGATGACCGCATCAACACGACCCGTTGCGGTTTTGACTTCCGTTTGGATAAATTGCCCCATGAGCGTTACAAGTAAGTAAAAAATAAATTGATAATAACGTTCATTTTTAGAATCTTTGGGATGTACGTCATAAGGAATACCGGCATAAAACGCACGTAAATTATTCATAAAACTCTCTACATTGCCGGTACGAAGCGTTTTAATAAATGAAACCGCCGAAAATTTCTGGTGTGTACAATATTGTGGCGCATAAACTGGTAATAACTCACGCAAAAAACCATACTTCACTTCTTCATTAGGAAAACCCAAAATAAATTCATCAAATTCCGTATCGTAATCTTTGATCGTCAAATAACCGCTTTGGTAAAGAATAGGAACCGGATTATTCATACCCGCTTTGTAATTGGTAATGTCCGAAATAGAAACATGAATATTATTCTCCAAATCGGGAATTTCAAAATCACCTTCCTGAAGCATTTTCGCAAGAAAAGTTGGTGTACCGGTTGCAAACCAATAATCGCCGAAATCACGATTAAAAAAAGTGTTCAAAATACTAAACGGATTATACATGTCCTCACTGATTTTGGCAAAACGATAACCGTCATAATGTTTTTTCAATTTTGCAAGTGTTTCATTATAAGACAGATTAACCTTTGCGGATAATTTTTTAATTTCCGGTTCAAAATTTCGGATTAACTCGGTCTCGGAAATGCCGCAAATGCCGGAAAATTCTTCATTCAGACTGATATCCATCAAATTATTCAAATCACTAAAAACACTGACTTTCGAG
>JAITQV010000509.1 GCA_031288765.1 Planctomycetaceae bacterium | reverse complement strand
TGATTTTGACGACGTGGCCTGTTCCCGGTGTTTATCCGGCGTTGCCGTCTGCTGTCGGGAATTTTATGTTTATCAGCAAGGACAGTGTCGAACTTCTCGCAATGCTTTTTCTTGCGTCTATTCCTGCGGGTCGTTGGGCGGGACTTGACTATTTCTTATGGCATTACGGCGGAAAACAACTCGTGAAAAAATTCTGTCCGGTTTGCGCAAAATGCGGAGAAAATTAATTTGCGTATCCCAAAAAACTGTTGGAAATTTCTGAAAACCTGCTTTTTATAAATCTCACACTTGAAAAAAATTAAAAAACTTACGAACATTTTTTAAGTAAAGGAGGTTCTAAAAACCTCTTTTCTCAAAACACACAAAGTTAAAATAAACAGATATCTATTTTGAACCTATTCCTTATTCTGTTTCACCATTGAAATTCATATTTACCGGAGGAAACTTCAATAGGTTTGCCGTCAACATAAATTGTTGCGGTAGTGTTGGGCGGAATAATGACTGAAAGAGTTACATTATTTTTGTTTTTATCTTTATCATTCTGACGAGTCCATCGGCAAAAGATTTGACCGTAAGGCGATTCCATTGATGCTTCGGCAAAAGTTGCCTCATCAACAATTACCGGACGAATAATGAAATGTTTATAACCCGGATGCTCCGCGTCAGGTTGAATGCCGCAAAGTCCTTTAATCAACCATCCGGCAATACCCGTGTAACAAGTATGAATCTTGCTCGAAACATCAATTATCCAATCTTCCGCCCAAGTGCTTTCGCCTTGATCGATAAAATATCCGTAACCGGGAAATTCCGTTTTGTTCAAAATATTGGCAACAGTTTTTCCCTCTTCCGAATGCGCAACAAAATACTTTAGCAACACAATCAAACCGGAACTGCCCATATCAAAATACGGATGTTTACTGTTCAAATCGTTGTGAATAAATGTTGCGGTTTTTGTTCGTTCGTTGTCGGGTGTAATGCCGGTCAGAATCGCGAATGCGTTTTGTACCTGAGTTCCGGTACAATATGTTGCATTTTCGGCATTGTAAAATTGGGCGTGAATCGCCGGACGGAGTTTTTCAAGCCGCTCACTGTACAACGCAACATCATCGTTACGCTCCAGTAATTTCGCAAAACCGATAAACGTTTCTAAATTCATCGCGTAAACACAGTTGTTGAAATAAACCGCTTGGATTGTGTTACCAAATTCACTTCGCGAATGAGGCGCAAGCCAATCACCGAGAAAATGACCGTCATTCTGTTTACGATATTGTTGAAGTAATCCGTCTTTTGTGTTGGCGTTGAGAAATTCAAGCCATCGTTTTGCTGCCGGGTAAATAGTTTCGATAACTTTCTTATCACCGTAATGTTGATAATGATGCATAGCGACATTCATTCCTGCACTTGCCCACATCGCGCCCCCCCAGTGAACACTGTTTGGTTGCGGTGCAACGTGTCGTCCCCAACCGTCATCGGTTTGAACATCAACCCAATCGCGGACAACTTTCCGGTAATACGCTCCCGTGTCGAAGTTCGGCAATCCAAGTCCCCACGAACACGCGGTTGCCACTTCACCGTAACCGCAACGTTCGCGATGCGGACAATCGGATGTGTAACCTTCCTGTGTGTTTGCAAGAAATGTCCAAATGTCGGTTTCATAAATCTTGTTGAACAACTCATTGGAACTTTTGAAATATCCTGTTCGTTTCAAATCGGTACTCACCGCGTAGGCAGTGCAATCTTCCAAACGCGGCGGTTGCTTCCATTCGTCGTACAATAAAACCGCCGTTTCGCCGTCTTTTACTGAAACCGTGTGCGGTTTGCCGTCCACTTTATAATTGATTGTCAATGTTTTCACAAAAAGATACTTTGGATCGCCGACCGCTTTAGTAATTTCGTTCACGTCAAATCTGCTTGTTCCGCCGGTAACAATTTTTTTCACGGCTTCTGTTGCGTCAACAGTTGCGGCGGGTTCATCCAACTTCCCGTAAACCGCTTTTTCAATTTCAATGATACGGTTTTCAATTACGCCGTTTGTTGCGAATTTGGAAAGTTCAAGATTCGCGTAACGTCCCGCAACATAACTAAAGCGGTTACGGAATATTTCATCGTCTTTACCGGACGAAATAAAAAAGTTGCGAATATCAAAATCGCAAAACGACTTTTCATCGTCGGCGGAGCCTATTGTGATTTTGTCTCCGGCGGAAAGTCCGTGAAATTTGAGATTCAACCAACCGGTAAAATTTTTGCCGAAATCAATTTTGTATTTGCCGCTGCCAAGATCAATAACTTTTTTCGCGGGAATCGTTTCAATAATACGTGACGGCGGAATATCCTGCGGTGTGAGTTCGATGTTGTAATCCTGTGTTACGGCATTTTCCCAAAGAGAGTCGTCAAAATCCGGTTTGTTCCAATCGGGATTTTCGTTGCGCGCATCCACAATTTCACCGCCGTTATTGTTTGCCGAAAAAATTTCAACAGTATCTGCGCTGTTACTGATAGTACAACGCCATGTCGTATCCGATTTAAACGTTACCGTTTGATTTGCGGAGTCTGTACCGTTGATTTTTATTCGCAACAGCGGCGAGAGTTCGAGACAATCGTAACTTGTCCAGCCGGAGGAAAACCAGACGGCAATAGTGTTATCGCCTTTTTTGAGAAATTTGGAAACATCATAAGTTACATAAAACAGTCGTTTTTGAAAGTTGGTCAATGCGGGTGCGAGAACCCTGTCGTCTGCTTTTTTACCGTTGATATAAAGTTCGTGATGTCCGAGCGAGGCGGCATGTACGAAAATAGCGTGAGGTTCATTGTTGAGATGAATATTTTTGCGAAACCAGAGATGTTGGGTACGTTTTGCCGACGGATATTTTATCCACGCCGCGCCGTCCCAATCCGACGGATTCAAAAGTCCGGTAACAAACCGCGCCGGTTCACTCCACGCTGTCGGCTTTCCGTTTTTGTCAAAAACTTGTACTTTCCAAAAATATTCACGGCTGGATTCCAAATTGTTTGTTCCGCCGTAAGGCACTAAAACCGATTGATCGGATTCAACTTTGCCGCTATTCCAGACATCGGCGTTATCTTCCGACAACAGGGTTTTATTACTGGCAACAAAAATTTGATACGCTGTTTGTTTTTGTCCTTGTGTGAAATTCGGATCGGACAATTTCCAGCTGAAACGCGGTGTTTTTGTTCCGACTCCAACCGGTTCGGTTTGGTACTCAACTTGCAAGCCAACAGGCTGCAAAGAATCCTGTCCCAAAATTTCCGTTGTTCCAATGACGGTCAAACCGCAGAAAAAAATTAAAATTGAAAAAAGTTGAGATTTCATGTTTGGTTCCTTGTGTTGTTAAAGGGTTTGTAACAATTTAAAGTAACTGTTTGTTTTTTTCCTTATGTTCAGGAATTGGTGTGATTAATTGTGATGTTTATGGCGGTTGGGAACGAAATCATAACGCAATAACCGTACGAAGTTACGGATTATAGATTACGGATTGAATATTGTCAATCGGCAATTGTTCCAAATTTTCTGCCAACATTGTGTCCCTAACGGAACACGGATATTTTTTACAATATTTTTCTATTTTCATTTTTAATATTGTTCAACAATTGTCCGTTAGGGGTGTGATGTGCATAAGCGTTCACAAGGTTACGTCAGCGTTAGCGGACCAATTTTTGTTTTTGATTTGGAAATCAAAAGGTAGGCAATCGCTCGCCAAGCGATTGCGTCGGCGATAGCCGACAATGAATTTTATACAATGTTGGTTGTTTCGATTGTCTAGGGCTGAAAGCCCTTAATATCTTAGCGTAGGGCGTTGCCCTAATGCTACTGTGGTGTTTTAAGTTTTTTCATAGTTTGGACTTAGGTATAATTCAATTAGTATCCCCCAAATGACCAAACCGAGAAAATATTACAAAAAAGGCAACCATCAATTT
>JAITQV010000480.1 GCA_031288765.1 Planctomycetaceae bacterium | reverse complement strand
TAAATTAACCCAATTCGGTTTTTTGAACACGGAAAACACGAAATTACACGGAAATTCGCGGAATGTTTTCTCGTAATTCCGCTTGATATCCGTGTCTTCCGTGTTTAAAACTCCCTTTTGTATTTTTTTGAACGCGGAAAACGCAGAAGGAACGCAGAAATTCGCAAAAAGGCGTTCAACATTTTCCTTTGTTTTCTCATATTTCTGTGTAATATCCGCGTCTTCCGTGTTTAAAATCCCCTCTTATATTTCTTTGAACACGGAAAACACAAAATTTACGAAAAAATAGGGTCGTATTCCGGCGGAATTTTTGTTTAAGAGTTTGTAATTATGAGGTAGGCAATCGCTTGCCGAACAATTGCTTGCCGATAGGCAATCCAAAACCAAAACAACCAACATGATATAAATTCAAGGTCGGCTGACGCCAACACAACCCTTCGGCGAAGGGTTGCCTACCTTATAATTACCGAATTATTAGGTTGTTTTTATTTTTGGGTAGGAAATCAAAAGGTAGGCGGCGTTTCGCCGAAGGGTTTTCACCCACCGCCGCAATGTAGGGGCGAAAGATTTTTCGCCCCTACCGCATATATGAAGGTCGGCTGACGCCGACGCAACCGTTCGGCGAGCGGTTGCCTACCTTGGGAAATTCCGATCCGGCGGTTGCGCTTCGTTCTACCTACGGTTATGCACATCACACCCTACATTGAGGGACTTTAAGAGGATCACAAACGAAATTATTGCCGTTGCGGTAAGAATTTCGCTTGTGGTTGCCACGAATCGTCCTCCGTTTGCCATGAAACTACCTCAGTAGCCAATAATCTCCCCAAAATCTTCATTATTCTTTTAACCGGATTTCCCACGCGATTTTTCCAAGAAGCCGGAAATAAAGAAGAATAAAATAACCGCAAAATGTTAACAGAATTGCCGCAATAAGATAATAAAACAAAGATTGCATAAACCAATGTTCCGCCAATGCCGTTCCGGTAAAAAGCAACCCCCAAAGTATCATTGCCGGAATACCAACTAAAACAACCGCCTTATAATATAGTTGCAGCCAAAGCAGCGGATATCGATACAAACTTGTTAATGTTTGACGCGGAAAGTTGCCGTAGAAAGTGTCCGATTCAATAACACAAAGAAAAAGAACCGGAAAACAAAGAAATTGCCCGATAAAATGGAGTATTATTAATGTTGATTCTTTGTCGGGCAGGAAAAAGGCGGTTCCCTGCCAAACAATAAAACCGGGGAAACCGGAAACCAAAAGAATCAAACATGACCAGCCAATGTAAGAAAATCCAAAGTCAAGATCAAACGGAATCCAATGTTCTATTTTGTCTTTGCCGGATGCCGTCTCCAAAAACAGGCTAATCCCAAAAAGAAACAACATCGCCAGCCAAATAACACTCAAAACCGCTCCAACCCAAAAATTAATCAAAAAAAATCCGCTCTCCGCTAAATTATACGAGTAACCGGCGCTTTGACCGTAAACCTTGTCAAACACAATTTGCCATATCATTGACCGAGCCTTTTCTCCGGTAAGATTACCCATAAGACCGCAAACTGTTAGAATAATCATTCGGGAACGGCAGCGTGCATCAAACAACGGCAACCACAAAGAATCGGACACGCGATGTTGCGAACCGGAAGACCGAAGATGAGAATGTGAACGAGAACGTGAAGAGGAAGGGGCGGAAGAAGAAACCGAATGTTCCGAACCGGCAGGAATCGGCAACGGAATGGATTGAACCGGCGGAATTGGCGGAACAGCAAGCGGAATATCAGGCGGAACGGATGGAATTTCCGGCGGCAACGGAGGCGGAAAAACGGTTAAAGCGGGAGGCAACGGAGATGTTGGAGGAGGTATTGGCGGCGGCAACGGCGGAGAAATAACCGGCGGTGAAGTTTCGGTGTCGGGCGGAAAACGGTCTTCGACGGGTTTGGGCGTGCCGGAATCAACAACTCTGCCGGATTTGTTTTTGGAATCAGCAAGATAGGATTCCAATGTTCCATTGCGAACCGCTTGTTTGACGGCTTCGGTTTCTTTTTCGATTTTCTGTTGTTGGCGGGCGAGGGCGTTTTCTTCAACTTTTTCTTCACGGCTTTTCAAAAAGTTATTAAGTACGCCTTCCATTATTGGCGGTTGATCGATGAATATTGGCGGCGGAAGCCGGTTTTCCATTCTTTTTCGGTTTTGTTGTTCTCGGTGTTCTTCGAATGTTTTCTGATTTTCCGCTTTAAGTTGGAAAATATCCTGCCGTGAAACATCCGGTTCCTGAATGTTGTAACCGCCGGCGGCTTCGGGATCGTTGGCAATCAACATAAACTTCGGCGGAACCGCACGAATTTCCGTTAAACGCCCGCAATCGGGACAACATTTCCAAAGACCGACTTGATCTTCGCCGGCGTACAATCTTGTTTTACAAGCGGAGCAGATAACCGGAATTAAACGGGTTCCGGTATTGTACGGAACATCCGGTGCAATTGGTTTTTTGGCGTCTTCATCTTCAATCGGGGCGAGCCTCAATTCGTCTTCTTCTATTGGAGCAAGCCGGAGTTCTTCGTCATTGTGTTCCATATTGTGTTCCATATTATGTTCCATTATTGACAACAGTTGCCGGTGAAATACGGTCAGGTAAAGTTAAGTATGTTAAATATAATTTGAGTATAAGTTGAATACATGTTGAATACAACAGGACTCGTTTGAATAATTACAATAAAAAAAGAAAAGACAAAAATTATCTTGGGGGGGTATATTGACCGATAATTTTTTAAATATAGAATAACCGATTAAATAATTTTCCATTTTTTAATGTCAATATTTTAGGAGACTAAATTATATTTTAAAAAATAAGTAGCCCGAACAAAAATTCGGGTGAAAAAAATAATCGAGTACGTCAACAACCACTAAAATCGCTTCGGCGAACTGTAATTTTTTACACACCGACCGGATTTTCCGGGTAGAATATTATCGTACACTACAGAGTTGCGTGTCTCCCGCTGAAGGAGCGTCACGTGTAGTGTACGGGTATGATTCAGCATTGCATTTTAAAACATGTGATGCACCACTTTGATCGGTGGGAATGAACCTTTTCACAAAATCGTGTCGCTCCTGACAAAGAGCGATATTCTGTTGCCGTTTCTCGGCTTAGTGTTTTCCCAATTTCAGCAACAACAGATTATGTGTTATGTAATCTGTTAGATGTTAACCTTTTTTCTCAAGGAGAAAAATTATGACAGAGTTATTAAGTTACATTTTGCCATTTGGTATGGCAAACCTCATAGCATGTTTCATGCTATTAACCTTGTTGTGTACCGGCGGTAATTTCCGTTCGAAGGTTCGTCGAAACGAATACCGAAACGGGTTTACGCTGGTAGAATTGTTGGTAGTAATTGCGATTATCGGAGTGTTAATCGCATTACTGTTACCGGCTGTCCAGGCAGCAAGGGAAGCCGCAAGACGAATGACCTGTTCCAACCATTTAAAACAGTTTGGTATTGCCTTGCACAATTACCATGACACGAATGGCGCTTTTCCGGTAGGACGAGGCGGACCAGCATGTTATTGCTGTAACAGTGGTCTCAACCAAATCTCCCCAACCGGTCATTGGCATATCTGGGGACCATCACTCTATGTGATGCCCTTTGCCGAACAACAATCAGTTTATGACATTTACCACCAATACGTTACCGGAACAACAAAACCAACCGTCGGCGCAGCTGCCGGAACCAAACCTGCCGGAGTTGGGTTTGTTCCTTGGTACGGAACAAACACTAATGCTCTTACCGCTTTCTATCAAGCACCCATTTCAATATTTCACTGTCCTTCAGACGGAGAGTCCAGGCAAATGTGTGTTTCGGGTATGCAACGTCACAATTATACTTTTTGTATTGGTGATGGTTGGGCGGATAATTACTACACGACAACTGGTGTTTATCGAGGTTTGTTTGGTACGATGGTTTGGTACGATATGTCTTCCTGTACCGACGGAACAAGTAATACGGCAATAATGAGCGAAATAGTCATTGGCTCACCAACATCAACTGAAACCGTATCCGTTTCAAAAGCATCCATTAAACAAGGAGCCATTCGGGTTGATTCAACGGCTCCAACAAATCCGCAAACTTGTTTCAACTACAGAAATGGAAATGAAGTTTCCGGAACAACATTTAATATGTGGCGTGGAAGTACCCGATTCTCCGGACGACGGGCTGACGAAGGAGGATTTTTGACTGTTCTGCCGCCTAATTCTCCGTCTTGTGCTGGTTATTCACCAGCGCATAATGTTTATTGTTCCGGTCTTATGTCCGCAACAAGTAATCATCCGGGCGGTGTTCAAGTTACCCGCGCCGATGGTTCGGTGTTTTTTGCAAGCGATACTATCGACTGTGGTAATTTAACAGCGGCTTCGCCAACCGCAACAACCGGAGCAAGCCCTTATGGTGTTTGGGGTGCACTCGGAACCCGTAACGGCGGTGAATCCAAAACTCTGTAAATATACATGTTTTTTGATGTTTTGAGTAACGTTTTAACATTTAACCGTTTGGGCGTTGCTCAAAACAAACATTTTATTTACTTTGAATTGTATTCTTGCTTACATTTTCCTTTTGCTTTAAACAATAATACAAAATTGTTTACCGTGCCTGTGTAATTTGCAAGCAAGTAAAAAAATTATAACTCATTAACTGCAAAGGAACTTTACTATAAAATCAAAATTTTTTCTTCATTTGAAAGGATAATACAAATGAACCAATTATTCTTATTTTTTATTTCGATTTTCTGTTGCTTGTGTTTTACCATTGCCGGATGTTCCGATAAAGATTCTGCGAAACCGGAAGGTTTTCCAACCCTTTATCCGGTAACATTACTCCTGACACAGGAAGGTAAACCGCTTACAGAAACAACCGTAACATTGATTTCCGAAAATCAATCATTAAAATGGGGAACTAGTGGTTTTTCCGATGCAGAAGGAAAAATCGAATTGAAAACCGGCGGTTTTGTCGGTGTTCCCGTCGGTAAATTCAAAGCCGTTGTTACTAAAACGATTTCGGAAGGTGATCTCAACTCACGTGATGAAATCGGTGAAGTAAAGATTTACACGCTTGTTGAGAAAATTTATACCGATCAGATGACCTCACCCCTAATATTGGACGTTACACCGGAAACCAAAAAACTTACTCTGGATGCCGGAAAAGCGGTCAAAATTCGAATTAACTAATAAATCTTTCACCCATAATATTTTGAACAAAAAAGCCGTTCAAAATGAAAAACTTTACTACAGGAGATTTCCAATGAGAAATTTATTTTGTTTATTAACCGTACTTTTGTTATCGGTTAATTTTGTGTTTGCTGTTGACTGGGAAAAACAAGCGGCAGAAGACGCCAGGCAAGATAAAATCGTTCTTGCTTATGATGGTGTTATGCCGAACAGGTTGGTTTGTGATACGGTTCCGCGTGTTTTACCGGATGGTCGGATTGCTTTGTATTTTCTTACCGGAGGAAAGACCGAACCGTCGCCGGACAATTATATCGGCGTTATTCACAGTAACGATAACGGCGATACGTGGTCAAAACTTGAACCGGTTAATGTCGGTTTTCCCCGTTCCGGTAACACTATTGGGCAATGCCCGACGGAAGTTCTTGTTGTTGATAACCGTGTCACGTTATTTTTTGGAACTCATGCCGGACATTGGGACAAAAGTTGGCGCTCGTGGACGGTAATAAGCGAAGATAACGGTAAAACATGGAGTAAACCGCAACCTTTGCCGGGTCGGTTGGAAGGTACAACTTTTATACGTCCGCATATTATTACGCGGGATAAACGGATTATTATTCCGTTCCAATATTATCTTGGGAAACTTGACGATCAAAATTTTGATGTTACCAAACGGAATCGCGATAATCCGAATCCTTATCCAACTCCGGTGATTAATTCACGTAACGGCGTTCTGATTTCGCACGACGGCGGAAAAACATGGTCGGAACACGGCAATATCCGTTGTCCCATTCCCGAAAACACACATCTTTGGGCGGAAAACACGATTGTCGAACCAACAAAGAATCGAATTGTTATGTTAATTCGTCCTGTTTGGGGCGGCGGAACGTTTTTGTACAAAGTCGAATCAAGCGACGGCGGTTTAACGTGGTCTGAAGTTGCTGAGGTAACGGATATTCCCAATCCGAGTTCAAAAGTAACACTATTTCTTTTGGCAGAAAATACTGTTGCGCTCTTACATAATCCAAACTTACATCACCGAAGCCCTATGGCTTTGTGGATCAGTTTTGACGGAATGAAAACATGGGCGTATAAACGGGTTGTTGTTGCGGAATCGGTTGACGGTTCTAAGGGTAATTTGAATTATCCCGAAGGTTATGTGAGTGCCGACCGGCAATGGTTGAATTTTGTGTTTGATGATAACCGGCATCAAGCTGTTTTTGTACGCGCCAAACTTCCGCCGCTTCCAAAAATAGAATAATTACGGGAACAATTTTACAAAAGAGTTGGAACAATTGTAATGTTTCAGCGGAATTTTTGTAATATAATCGGAATTTGATTTTGTTTACGAATAAAATCATAAGGTCGGCGATGGCGGGTGAAACCACGTCGCCGAAACATAGTATCGGCGAACGATTGCCTTTTTTCTTCCGTAAAATCTCGTGCCGTTCGAAACGTTCCAAAAATTCACGCCGTCGCGGTCGTAAACTGCACGCCGGTAAACCTGCGCTTGCTCATCATGTTTATTGGCAGGGTTTGTCGTTGGATAAAGCGTGCGAAATCATCCGTTTTTGCACACAAATTTCCATAACAAAATCTCAAGCGGATAAATTACTTTATCAATTATCGCACGAACCGGTAAATCACAATGCGGTGCCGAACGGCGTGGAATTATTATTTCCGTATTAGGAACGATGAAACGAAGATTAAAAGAATTTTCACTCAAAAACATTTTGGAATTGGTTAAAAAGTCATACCGAAAAGGTGTTTCCCTGTTTGCAATTCTAAAACCGCCCGATCTCAAATCGCCTTACTCTCAATAATTAAAACAAAAAACAAATTGCCTTCTCAACATAAACACAATACCGCTTCAAAATATTACGCTATACGTTACTCCTACGCCCAAACCAAAAAACTCAAAATTAAAATAGACAGATACTCAAAGTTGAGTCAGGTTTTATTTAAGAACATGTCCCGAAACTCAACCCCTTTATCAATTATTATCGCGATTGTCGCGTAAATGGAAAAGTTTCGCGAGAGCATCCAAAAGTTTGTGAGGAACTCCGTCTTTGGATTCGTTATGAAGCGATTCCAACGGCGGATGTAAAAATTTGCCAATTAACCGGTCAAAAGAATGACGGATTTCCATCTGCTCTTTTTCCGTCAAATCCGGCAGCTTATTGAATAACCGCCGAAGTTCCTCCTCCTTCGTTTGCGTCCAGCGCTGCCAGAGTTTCTGAATCATTTCACTGTTTTGACGATGATTCATTTCCTGAACAAAACCCTTCGCCGCCAGCGAAATCATCTTTTCCGCTTTCGGAATTTCACTGTTCCGTTCTTCACGATTTTTGTTGCAGATTTCCTGAAGATCGTCAATGGAATAAAGATGAACATCAGGATATTCGCGAATTTTCGGTTCAAAGTTTCGCGGAACCGCCAAATCAAGAACAAACAATGTCCGCCCTGAACGTTGCGGTTCAATGTTGCGAAAATCTTCCAACGTTACAATCGGTTCCGGCGCAGCAGCCGTCGAAACAATAATATCCGCATCAATCATCATTTCAAACCGGTTTTTCCAATCCGCAACAACTCCGTCAAATTCCGCCGCAAGATGTTCCGCCCGATCACGGCGGCGGTTTAACACGGTAATTGATTTTGCTCCGTATTCGACAAGATAGCGTAACGTTTCCCGTCCCATTTCGCCGGCTCCGAAAATCAAAATCCGTTTATCGTCAATCCGTCCGAATATCCGTAATGCAAAATCGGCAACCGCAACACTGGGAATACTAATCCGATGTTTGTGAATTTCCGTTTCCGCCGCAATATCTTTTGCGGTTTTGAACGCCATCTGAAATAAAGCATGCGTCAAAGGACCAACCGTTTCATGATCCAGTGCTGTCTGGTAAGCCGCTTTGACTTGCGCAAGAATCTGAACCTCGCCAAGAACCATACTGTCCAGTCCCGACGCCACCGAAAAAAGATGCTGCACAGCGTCCGAACCGTCAAGCGTGAATACCTGCGACGCCAACGTGAACCCTTTTTCGGGACTTTCTTTCTGTTGCAACAAAAAAACAAGTAACTGTTCGGTCGGCGGTAACACAATACCATCAGCTGAAGCAACATAAAATTCGGTACGATTACATGTCGAAAGAATAACCGCTTCCGTATTGGCGGTTGTGTTGCGCCAAACAGTAAGTGCTTCGGCAATCTGTTTCGGAGAAAACGTCAGATGTTCTCTCAGTTCAAGCGATGCCGATCGATGATTTAAACCCACAATACGGAGATTCATCTGTCAAGGAAATTGACCTCGACAACAAATCATTGGAACCAATCGGCAATATAATAAAACGGAATCCGTTGACCTTTTTACAATCAATTATCAAACAATCAAACTAAAACTTCTTTAGTTTCCATTAACATCACGCGGCTCATTTTATTAATCGAAACACTTGTCCGTCTTTTGAATCCTTTCCGGCTCCCTTTTATTATGAATCCCGAATTTCCAATGATCAATTGTCAACTATCAATTTGTAGAAAACGGTTTTATTTCTCAGCAACAGCGGGAACGACCCAAACTTTCAATTCGCTTTCGATACCGTGACCGAGATAAATCCGAACCGTGTACAAAGCCAGTTCCTTAATCGGACCGGAAAGACGAACTTGATCCGGCGTCAACACGATACCTTCGCCACGCAACGCTTTAACAATCTCATCGGGTCCAACCGAACCATAAAGATGTCCTTCTTCATTGGCGTTGGCTTCGATGGAAACACGCTTGGTACGAATTTCGTCCGCTAAAGACTGCAACCCAACCAAACGCTTTTTCTGAATCTCGGCTAGTTTGGCTTTATGCTTCTCAATCATCCGTTTATGATGATCCGTTGCAATCGTTGCCAAACCTTGCGGAATCAAATAATTGTTCGCATAACCCGGCTTGACCTCGACAATATCACCTTGCCGCCCAAGCGGATCAATCGTCTGAATCAACAACAATTGGACACCGCCGCTTTTACCTTGCGGCAAACGTTTATTTTTCCGGTATCGACAACGGCTTCGTTTGTTTCTAAGAACTGTCATAGCTTTCACATAA
>JAITQV010000477.1 GCA_031288765.1 Planctomycetaceae bacterium | reverse complement strand
GAATTGTTGGTAGTAATTGCGATTATCGGCGTGTTAATCGCATTACTGTTACCCGCTGTTCAAGCCGCGCGTGAGGCGGCAAGACGTTCGATGTGTACGAACAATCTCAAACAACTCGGTTTGGGAATCCACAATTTTCATGACAAATTTAACCACATTCCTCCGCTCCGAAGTGGACGATACGGTAATGGTCCTTGGCCTAACAATAGTTTTCTATTGCCGCTTTGTCCCTATGTTGAACAGGAAACACGGTACAACGAATACGTCAGTGCCAATTTTCCCGATCCGGGTGGTAATTACGATTGGTTGAAAGGCAGTATTCCTGTTTTTTGGTGTCCGTCTGACTCTAATTCTTCCAAACCGATAGGAGGTAATGGTTTAGCACGAAACAGTTATCTCGGATCACTGGGAGATATTATTCAGACATTTCCGGAATCTACCAATACAGCTCGCGGTTTCTTTTCCGGATGGACACAATGGGTTGGTTCCGGTACGACAGCAGACCCTTATCGTGTTAATTTGATTACCCAGTCTTTTGCTTCGATCACTGACGGACTATCCAATACGGTTGCTCTTTCGGAAGCGGTTACAGCCAACATTGAAAATTCGACAATGGTCAAGGGCAATTTTGCTTATGATACTTCAGCGACCACTCCCAATGCCTGCCGTGCAGTTTCAACAAATCGTATTTCGTTTAACAGTGGAATTGCATCTCGGACTTATGGACGCGGATCAGGGGGATTTAGTGTTGGGCATCCTCCTACTTCTGCATTTACCACTGTTTTACCGCCAAACAATCCTTCTTGTATTTTTAACGGTTGGGATACTCCTCCGCGTGCGAGTTGGGTTTCCGGAGCCTTTTTTACAGCCACAAGTTATCATCCCGGCGGTGTGAATGTTTGTTTCGGAGACGGAACAGTTCATTTCGTTACCGATACTATCGACTGTGGAGATCAAGGATTCGATATTACCACCGCAACAACCGGTGTTGCTGCTCTTCCGAGTGCTTATCTTGAACCAGCGGGGGAAAGCCCGTTCGGTGTTTGGGGCGCAATCGGAACCATCAACGGTTATGAAAGTAAGTCACTTGGTAATTAATTACAACAATTAACAAAACAAAATTCGCTGTTCAATACGGCGGGTTTTGTTTTACAAAAACAGAAACAAATTAAATATGAATAAATTCATTTCAAATAAACGATCCATTTTATTTTGGATTACCGGAATTTTGTGTTTCGGTTTGATTGCCGGATGTTCGGACAAACCTGACGGATTTCCCAAAGTTGTTCCGTGTGTTGTTATCGTAACCGAAAACGGCACGCCGGTTGAGGGTGTTTTTGTGCAAATCGAGACGGTTCCCCAAACCAACAATTTGTCAGTAGTCGCCCGAACCGACGCACAAGGAAATGCCGCCATACAAACTCAATTGAGAACTTTCGCCAAACCGGGTGTTCCGGTTGGAAAACTGGTAATGGTTTTAAAGAAACGTCCTGAAGTTCCTGATTTCAAAAGTGCGGAAGAACGAGCAAAAATGACTGCTGATCAGGCGAAGGCTTACAGTGCTGAAATAGAAGCCCGCCGAGCGAAAATGCCGCCGATTATTCCGCTGGCGTTGACTGATTCACAAACGTCGCCGCTCACAATGGACACCGTTTCGGGAAATTCCATCCGCTGGAATGTCTCGCTGGAAGATTACCGGAAAAAATAAAATTGGTAATATTTCCAGTGATTTTGACCTTGATTCGGATATTTTTGAAAGCAAAAACAAAAAACCGAATCAATAAAAAATACTAAAAACCTTTAGCAACGACATTTTTGGCAGGATATACATGATTTACTGGATTTTATTTGATTTTTATCTTGTAAATTCTGTCAAAAAATACTTTAATAATCATACAAGAAGTTCTTTATTTTTTGTTTTTGACATGAATGGTTATTTTATTGCAACGTTTGTGATAAAATGATGAAAAATTTTACTACAGGAAATTCTAAATGAAAACTTTAACGTTCACGACAATTTTTTTGTTGGTCGCTGTTTTTACACAAACGGCGGAAGCTGTTTCACAGGAAAGCGTGAAAACAAGTGTCGTTACCGAATTGAAAAACTCTGCCGGTGTGCAGTATGTTAGCAAGGATAACACACACAAAATTCAATGACGTCGCCCGAAAACGCCCAGACAAAGCAGATCGTTGTGTCCGGTATGGCGGACCCGGTAGCCGAAAACATGACCCTGGCATAGAATCTCACTTGGGAACGTTTTTATCATCCCAAAACCAGCCTGTTTTACGACTATCTGATCAGCTACGAAAAAGGGAAAGAGTTAAGCCATCTGCCGACCGCAGAAGAAGTGAAACGTCAATACCCTAATCCTTATGGTTACTTTACCTGTATGGAAGAAAGCATGATATCGGGTGGAATCATGCTTTGCACGGTCATCGACCGCTACGAAGCAACCCATGAAGACCGGCTGAAAGAATCAGCCGCCAAAGTGTACCTGGGTTTGAAGCGTTGCGCTACCCAGCACGGGATTCCCGGATTCATTGCCCGCAGTCTCTGTCTGGAAGACGGGACTGGTTTTTACCACAGTTCCTCGCGTGACCAGTACACGCATTGCATACATGGATTGTGGCGTTATTACCGTAGCGCCCTGAGCGATGAACAAAAGTATCTACACATTTTTTTGAATAGTTGTTGCCTAATTTTTGGAATTTGTTATGGTATGGTAGTATGGCATTAAATAATTTTCCGAGTAGTGTTCCGTTGTTTGTGACGGTAACAGGTTCCGTACCACTTTTTGTAGTGGAATCGGT
>JAITQV010000025.1 GCA_031288765.1 Planctomycetaceae bacterium | reverse complement strand
TAAAACACATGAAAATTTATCTTGATACTTCTGTAGTTTCGATGCTTGATGATTCGGAACGTGGAACCGCAACGAAGGAATTTTTTGAGTTTATTAACGAAAAAAATTATGAACTTGTTATTTCGGAAATTGTAGATAACGAGATTAGAGATACTAAATCTAAGAAAAAAGATACAATTATAGAATTTTTGAATACATTAAATTGTATTTATCTTTCCCATAGCGAAGAATCTCATGATCATGCGTGGAATTATATTGCTGATGAAATTTTAACGAAGAATCATTTTGACGATCTTTTACATGTTGCTTATGCAACGGTTCACAATTGCAATGTGATTGTTAGCTGGAACCGGAAACATATTGCAAAACTGGTAAAGATACAAAAATTAAATGCCTGTAATCTAAAACACAACTACAATATAATTGCAATTTATACACCGGAAGAATTTTTAACTTTATTTCAATAAGGAGTCTAAAATGGAAACTCGAAAAGCGGACAATGTTCTTAGGGAAATCCGAAGAGTTCGGAATAAACATTATGAAGAAACGAAAAATATGTCCAGAGAAGAAGTGAAGGCATACTATCGTAGAAATTCGGAACGTTTTCGGGAGGAACTTTCAAAAATGAATTTCAAGGGGGAAAATCCTGAATTATCATTTAGTTATCCTAGAAAGGAGGCAACGAATGACCGATGAGGTCTTCTTGAAATTTTGATTTTTTTTGGCACAATAGAGGGCGGTTTTTCCAAACAACACATTTTTCGGACATCCCTAGCCGAACATTTTACAAAATTCATGTATCATTCGATAGTTCTTGTGAAGCAGGTTCCCGACACTGCCAATATAACAGTAAACGCCATGAAAGACGACGGAACCGTTAATCGTTCTGCGTTGCCGGCGATTTTCAATCCCGAAGATCTTTGTGCGTTGGAAGCGGCGCTTGATGTAAAGCAGCGTTACGGCGGCACGGTAACAGTTATTTCGATGGGACCTCCCAAAGCGGCGGATATTTTGCGGGAATGTTTATTTCGCGGAGCGGATCGGGCGGTTTTGATAACAGACCGGCGTGCGGCGGCGAGTGATACGTTGGCGACGAGTTATATTCTTTCGCGGGCGGTGCGGTCGGCGGAGAGTTTTGATTTTGTTTTTACGGGTCGTCAGGCGATTGACGGCGACACCGCCCAAACCGGACCGCAATGTGCCGAAAAACTCGGCATTCCCCAAATTACCTACGTGGAGGAGATTTCCGAAATTCAAAACGGTCAGGCAACAATCCGGCGAAATATCGGGAACGGTTGGGAGGTTGTGCGGGTTAAGTTGCCGGTTCTTTTGACGGTTCTTGAAACTGCCGATAAGCCGCGTCCGTGTTCGGCGAAACGGATGATGAAGCACAAACATGATCGGGTTCCCGCCGAGATACCGCCGGAACAAATCGGCGAATTTAAAACCCGAAACCGGCTTATTGAGCAATGGAATCTTGACGACATTGGGGCGGATTTAAACCGTTGCGGAGTTGCCGGTTCACCGACGAAAGTTTTCCGTATTCAATCGATTGTTTTGAAAAAAGAGGGATTCACCGAAATAGCGCCGACGAAGGAGGGGATAACGGAGTTGATTCACGAACTTGTTAACGACAAGACATTAGGATAAAATAGTGTGATGTAACGTATTTGTTCGGTCATTTGTTGAGAAGGCGCGGGAGGAAACACGAAAACTCCGCCGAAGTATTATCTATTAACCTTTTAACCCAATGAAACAATCATGTCAAAGACAACGCTTAACAATCTTAGCGGCAAGCCGTGTGCAAGCGGTGATACTGCCGTCACATCGCTTATTCTCAAAGGGCATACCGAAATCGTGTTATCTGCCTCTTTTTCTCCCGACGGCAAGAAGGCGGTTACGGTAAGTGAGGACAATACCGCCCGAATTTGGGATACGGAAACAGGAAAGGAATTATTCAATCTCAACGGGCATAGCGACATAGTGTTGTCTGCCGCCTTTTCCCCTGACGGCAGGAAGGCGGTTACGGCAAGTAACGACAATACCGTCCGAATTTGGGATATGGAAACAGGGAAGGAATTAGTCCAACTCAAAGGGTTTATCGAAAATGTGTGGTCTGCCTCCTTTTCTCCCGACGGCAGGCAGGCGGTTACGGCAAGTGATGACCATACCGCCCGAATTTGGGATACGGAAACAGGAAAGGAATTAGTCCAATTCAAGGGACATACCGGCTATGTATTTTCAGCCTCTTTTTCTCCCGACGGCAAGAAGGTGATTATGGCATGTTCCGACAATACCGCCCGAATTTGGGATGCGGGAACGGGAAAAGAATTACTCAAACTCAATGGACATACCGACTTGGTGAATTCTGCCTTTTTTTCCCCTGACGGCAAGAAGGCGGTTACGGCAAGTTGGGACAAAACCTCCCGAATTTGGGATGCGGAAACGGGAAAGGAATTAGTCAAACTCAATGGATATACCGACGGGGTGGATTTTGCCTCTTTTTCTCCCGACGGTAAGAAGGCGGTTACGGTAAGTGCTGACGAAGCCGCCCAAATTTGGGACGCGGAAACAGGGAAGAAATTACTCAAATTCAAGGGTCATACCGGTATTGTGAGTTCTGCCTTCCTTTCCCCTGACGGTAAGAAGGTGGTTATGGCAAATTGGAATAAGACCGCCTGGATTTGGGATGCGGGAACGGGAAAAGAATTACTCAAACTCAATGGGCATACCGACTATGTGAATTCTGCCTCTTTTTCCCATGACGGCGAGAAGGTGATTACGGCAAGTGATGACAAAACCGCCCGTATTTGGAATATCATAAGGTAGGCAATCGCTCGCCGAACGATTGCGTCGGCATCAGCCGACCGGGAATTTTGTCGGCGGACGTAAGCCAAAACAAAAACATTGTCAATATACCGTCGTTAAATTGGTTTCCAATCGGCTAACGCCGATGCGATGTTTCGGCGAAACATCGCCTACCTTTTGTCGGGTTGAGGATTTTGATCCGGCGGTTGCGCTTCGCTTCACCTACGGTTATGCACACCTCACCTTCCAGACTTAGAACAAAAAAATAAGGTAATAAGGTTGGTTTTGGGGAAAATTATTTGCTACTGAGGTTGTTTTGTAAGAAAAATTAGGTTGAAAATAAGGTTGGTTGAAATGATTAGCATACGTTTGGATAATTCCGCCGAATATTCCTGAAAACCCGTATCTGCGAAAATCTATATCTGCGTAATCTGCGGATAATTTTTCCCGTGTGTTCCGTGTATTCTGTGGTTAAATAAAATAGACATTTACAGTCTCCAACATCTTCGTCTGATTTTTAACACAAAAAAAGCCGAAGTGGAAATCTTCGGCTTCATGGAAAATGCAAACATCAAGGAATAAAAATTATCCGGCGGCAACTTGTCGGGTACGCGTCCCGTCAAGATATTCTGCCAAACGGGTTAAGGCTTCCGTTTCGATTTGGCGGACTCTTTCCCTCGTGAGCCCAAGCCGTTCGCCAATTTCCTTGAGGGTTTGGGCTTTACAACCGTTAAGACCAAACCGCATCCTCAAAATAGTTGCGTCACGAATATCCATCAATTCAAGCTGCTCCATAATAAATGATAAATTATCATTTTCGAGCATTTCTTCATCGGGACTTCGTGACCGTTCATCCATTATCATTTCGTTAAGTGTCCATCCGATTTCCGGTTGATCGGGTTGCGGTATCAGGTTGTTGATCAAAATCGCTTTTTTAATTATGGGGAGTTTTTTTCGCGGCAAACCGAGAAATCGTGCGATTTCCTCCGGTGTCGGCGAACGTCCCAAGTCTTCCGAAAGACGAAGTCCGGCACGCCGCCATTTGGACAAAAGCTCCACCATGTACGCCGGAATTCGAATCGTTTTTGCCGAATTGATAAGTGAACGTTTGATGGATTGCTTGATCCAATAACTGGCATAAGTTGAAAAACGGGTTCCTATTGACGGGTCGAATCCCTCGACGGCCCGGAGGAGTCCTAAATTTCCCTCTTCGATCAAATCTTGCAGGCTCAAACCTTTCCCTGTGTAATTCCGCGCTATATTCACTACAAGCCGGAGATTGGCACGAACCATTTTATCGCGCGCTTCCATATCTCCCTCACAAACCGCCAATGCTAATTTCAGTTCTTCTTCCGGTGTCAAAAGAAGTGTTTCATTGATCTCACGAAGATAAGTTTCCAATGGAGATTGGGCTTCAAAAACCGTAAAATCATAATCGTTGAATGGAATTTTGTTCATGGGGAATTTGTAGGAAAGAACTTCATTAACCGTTTCCAAATTTCGGTATAAAACGACGGAAAATCTCATTTACAAAAAACATATCGACCCGTCCGAAGACTTTCTCAAAAAAAGCCCCAAACCATCTTGTTATTCTCTCTTTCCCCAATTGCACGGCTGTATCTGCGAAAACACCTTTTCACAAGATACCGATTATTTCGATGAATCGGAAATCTACGTCCATAACATACAAATCAATTCTTCCATTAGTTGAGAATTGAGAGCGAGTTGTACCGCAAGCGGAGAATTTGTGTTGATGATAATTCCGCATGTGACACTTTCCTCTATCAACTATCAACCCTATCGCTCTCAATTTTTTTCAGTACAAAAACGACATCTTCCGTTTGCGAATTAAGCGGAACAGGAGATTGAAAATTGAAATCGAATGTTTCAAGAATATCAAAACAATTCGCCTTTTTAAGAAGAATCCGAAACTGTTGAAGTGTGTACGTCCGAAGCGGAAATGTATCAATAATTTCATAACGCCGTTTGGGAGTTGTTGCTTTGATACGAAATTCAACCGTTTCGATACGCCGTTGCCGATTGAGCGATAAACGCCGTAACTGTGATTGCAAGGCAAGAGAACCATGCCGAACAGACCATTGTTCCTGCGAACAAACGGCGTCGCCCCGCGGCAATAAATGTAAACCGAGTAAATAAATCCCATTGGGTTTCAGAATTTCCGCAACCGCACGAAAATGCGATAACGCCGCTGTTTCCGAAGTTAAATGTAGAAAACTACTCACAAAATTGAACGCTAAATCAAACGGCTTTTTTTGTTGCAAACTATTCAGGGAAAAATCCGTCATATCGCCGAGTATTGCGGATTCCTTCAGACCGTGCCGTTTGAGCCGTTTGTTACAAAATGAAACCGCTTTCGGATTCAGGTCGAGACCGGCAACATTGTGTCCCAATCGGGCAAGCCGCCACAAAAGTCTGCCCGTTCCGCAAGCCGGTTCAAAAATCCTGCCGCGTCCTGAAATGTTGCAATAATACTGAAGTGCTGTTTTCAGAAATTCGATTTCACGTTTCCACGAATCCGAAAAAAGAACATCATACAATACCGGATAATCATAAATAGACATACTTAGTTAATAGTTAGTAGTAAATAGTTAATAGTTCGCGTGCGGAATTATCATCAACATTATATTCTCCGCTTGTGTCTTTCACTATACTCACAAATTGCCGCAAAGCGGTCTTTATTGAGATAGTTAAATTTGTTGTAATATGGACGTACAACTTCAATGGTACCTGTCTATTTAGTTTCTGTTGATTTTACGGTTTGGCGGGTTGTTATTGTTTCGGTATATTATATTTTGCATCGATAATATATTCTGGTTGATATTATGTATAGGGGTAGGGGTACTTGACAAAAATTTCGGATCGGTTACAATTGATTTTCGTAAATTTGTAGATTCTAAATTTTTCCACCCTTCTAACTTTAATCGGGAGATTTGCTATGCGCAAGATTATCCACAAAATATTTTCGTTTTTCTTCAAGTCCGAAGAGGACGAAAGTTTAAAAGTAGTTTCGTCTTACCGTGACAACTATAAACG
>JAITQV010000365.1 GCA_031288765.1 Planctomycetaceae bacterium | reverse complement strand
AATCTGAGAAGATCCAAGAAAATTAAAAAATTTGAATATTCCCCTTGTAAACTTTTGGGAGGCGGGTTACAATGGGTGTTATTGAATTTGCAATCGGTTTTGTTTTTGCCATGCGTTTTTTGGTGAACAGTTGCAGGGAAATTCAATATCAACCTTGTAATTTCAAAAGGAGATTTACAATGGAAAATTTTGTTAGATGTATGGCTGTGTTTTTGGGAAAATTTTTGTGTAATTTTTTTGAGAAAATTCCAATGTTAAAATGGATAAGCCTGGTAAACCAGGGGGGGGGGGGCAGGATTAGATAGAGAGTTAATAACGGAAAGCACAACGTGTTGGTTTTCCCAACTCTTTTCTACTAAACCTTCAACTCTCTTACGTTCTGCATTGTTCGGCTTTACGTTGGTCGAACTTCTTGTGGTCATTGCAATTATCGGCGTGTTAATCGCTTTGTTGTTGCCGGCGGTTCAAGCGGCTCGTGAGGCGGCGCGGCGAATGCAGTGTACCAACCACCTCAAACAACTCATGATAGCAACCCATAATTATCATGATGCACACGATTCACTTCCAACTGCACAAGGTCAAGTTAAGAACAATCGTCCAGCCGGAATTGCCGCTCTGACGAACGAGGAAAGCCGATGGAGTACGTTCTTTTTTCTTACTCCGTTTATGGAATTGACGCCGATTTATGATTATGTCAATTCTTATACTTACGGTGATCTCGGTTATCCGAATGAACCGCTGATGCCGCACTGGGGTTGGCTGACCGGATTACCTTTATCAATGCGGTCATCTATTCCCACTTTGGGATGTCCTTCTGATGGAAGTGTCAAAACGAATCCCAATTCGGAAAATACTACACGAACAAATTACAGGACTTCTCGTGCAGATATACTTTACAACAACGGTCACCATGGTAGTTCCGATCCCGGTTCGGATTTTGGATATACTCATGTTTATAATCGAGCTATTTTCCCTGCGTACGGTTGGCATAATTTGAGTGCGATTTCCGACGGAACAAGCAATACAGTCGCTTTTTCCGAATCGGTTGTTCCTGATTCCACAACGGATCGTAATGTCAAAGCTGCTATCGTTGTGTCAATGCAAGCCGCCATGGATTGGAATCCGTTAACACGCGGTTGTGCTCCTTCCGATGTTGCCGACGGTAATATGATCAAATCCTCAATTGCGGATTCGGATATTTATGATTGGAGCGGACGGCGGGTTTTTGACGGCTCCGCTGCTTTTACCGGATTCACAACGGTTTATCCGCCGAATTATCCTTCATGTGTTCCCGTTACATACCCAAACGAGTACAGTTGGGGTATCTATACACCAAGTAGTAACCACACAGGCGGAGTCAATACTGCATTAGCAGACGGTAGTGTTCGTTTTGTTTCGGAAACGGTTGATTACGGTAATTTAGCCGCAGCACAACCTTCAGACGGTCCCAGTCCTTACGGAGTTTGGGGCGCATTCGGTACCATTGCGGGGGGGGAGACAAAACCGCTTCCGTAATTCTTAATAATAAAACCGTAACCGTTCATCATAATACGTGAACGGTTACAATATACGTAAAATTACAACCGTTGAAAATGTATCCGAAACATTCCTTTTTTTTCTGTAATCAAAATGAAAAATTTTATCAGTCACAAATATCAATATTATTGTGTATTTTTTGCTGCGTTAATAATCTGGTCTTCCGGCTGTAACCGGCAATCAAAACCTTCCGATTTACCGGACTTATACGCGGTGAGCTGTACGGTAACTCAGGAAAATCAACCGCTGGAAAACGCTTCCGTTGGGCTAATTTCAGTAAACTCCGATATGAAATGGTCGGCAACCGCCCGAACCGATTCCAAAGGTCAAGCGGCTTTTTTCACAAGCGGTCAATTTGAAGGTGTTGCCGCCGGAAAATATAAAGTCGTTATCTCCAAAACGGAAAGAGGCGCGGGAGAACCAATTCCCCCGAAACCGACAAACATAGATGAGCTCATGCAATGGCAACATAAATATATCGATAATCCGGCGCCGGTTCCCAATTATCAAATTGTCGAATCCGTGTACGGCGAACCGCAAACAACTCCGCTTGAAATTGAAGTTGTTGCGGAAAAAAAATCCGAAAAAAATGTTTTTTCGTTTGATGCGGGCAAAGCAATTCGCCGTGAAATCAAACGGAGACGTTAATATTATTGCCGGAAATCTGTTCCAACGTGTAGGACACAACCGTTCGGCAAAGGACTTTCGCCCAAACGATTGCCTGCCTTTTTCCCACAAAACCACAGAAAATGAACCATGAATCCCCAAAAAATAAATTTTTCAATGAAAATTGACAATTCAAAAAGTAGGCAACCGTTCGCCGAACGGTTGCGTTGGCGTCAGCCGGCTGGGAGATTTGTCGACGGACGGCAACCAAAACAGAAACGCCGTCAATTACCGTCGTTAAATTGGTTCTCAATCGGCTAACGCCGATGCGATGTTTCGGCGAAACACCGCCTACCTTTTGTTGGCAAACTTCCAGCGCGTTCGCCAAAACGCGCGGCGCAGATACTCCCCCGCGTGGCGCAGATACTCCCCCGCGTGGCGCAGTTGCCCCTCCGCGCGGCGCGTTTGCCCCTCCGAACAACACGTTTATCTTTCTGAACGGCGTATCTATCTTACAAATCAAACGGTTCATACAACGAAAAAAGGGGAAGTATTGCTATTCCGTTTGAATGGGAATAGCAATACACGGGGTTTGAAATTAAAGTGATTTTGGTTCGCCGTGAGCGGGAGTTGCCGCCGCGCCCCAAACTCCAACTGTGGACGGTCCCGTCCATTTATGACCTTCACCGGTATTACCGAGTTCTTCTCCCAACTTTTTGGTAATATTACCGCAGTCAATGGTTTCGGAAACAAAACGAACCGATCCGTCACACAATGCGGCATTGGCTCCGCCGGAATGATAACTGCTCACCGTTAAAGCATGGCAATTATTTTCAGCGGTCTCTCGTCGGCAGGCGGGTTGATTGGGCGGAAGGGCGGCGTTGAAACCGGAATCCTGAATGTGCGCATCCATCCAACGAATTCCTTTGGTCGCCGCAACTGTATTGGTCGGGTTTAACAAACCATTGCTTCCTCGTTTTGCCGCACAGAGTGAAGCGGCATTTCCATGAATGAAATTTCCGCTTGCTTCATAGGCAATTCCTCCCAAAATCGTAATATCACCACTTCCTGAAACACAGGCTTCCGATGCAAAAAGTGTATTACTTAATCCGTCGGAAATCGCCGCAAAATCCCGATCTCCCCATTGGGTGCTGACATTTTGCCAACTCGGACGGAAAGTTCCTCGCGGATTGACATATTCTCCCCACGCCCAACCGATCATCCAATCTCCCATATTGGCACGATAATTGGTATGTCCTGTTGATGTTTGTTCACTGCCGACTACGGCGTTCCGGTCGGAAGGACACACTAAAGCCGCAAGACTTATTCCTGATGGAGATCGTTCCCCTCCTTCATAGTTATAGTTACTGACACGGACAATACGTCCGGGTCCGTACAAATCTGCCGCCGCAGTTGGGTAAGTAGCAAGAGCCGTTACCGCTTCACAGCCGGATTTAATTTCATCGTACATCGCTTGCTGTTCGTAAAACGGAAGCATCGTTACAAGGAAATTGTAACGATCCGATTCGTTAATCGGATCATTGGTTCCCTGCCGCTTGTATCGAACCCAGTGCGGATCGAAACCATTGGACGGGATCCGATTAAATGTGTTGTGGAAATTGTGAAGCGCAATTCCCAATTGTTTGAGATTGTTGGTACATTGTGATCGTCTTGCCGCTTCCCTCGCCGCCTGAACCGCCGGAAGAAGAAGAGCAATCAATACACCAATAATCGCAATCACCACCAAAAGTTCCACTAACGTAAATCCGGTGGTTTTCAAATAACTAAAAAATCTTTTCATTGAATATCTCCTTTCAATAGAGTATTTGGATACAAAAAACAGAGAAATACTTCCCGAAAGATTTAAAACAATTCTTCCGGCTTTAGTTATAGTGACAAAAAAATTACGGCAGCGATTTTGATTCGTGTCCGTTAATGGAACCGGCGGCTCCCCAAATGCCGTATTGAGATGGACCAACCCATTGTTGCGGATCGGTAGCACTATATGCCGGATCACCTTCGCCGGGGTGTTTGGTCAAATCACCGCAATCAATTGTTTCGGAAAC